>DASXCX010000271.1:0-5568 GCA_036490955.1 Allostellaceae bacterium
CGATGCGGGCTCGGCGCCGGCGGATCGGGCGGCGCCGGCTCGCTTTCACTGATCGCGTAGAGACCCTGCGCCGAGATCACCTCGCGGCCGTAGCAATTGACCGCAATCGGCACGAGACGATGCGGGAAGCCTTTGCGCTCATAATCGAGATACATCACTGCATTCAGGAACGCATGCGCCAGGCCTTTGTGGAACCGCGGCTCGTAGGCATAGGACATGTCGAATTCCTGCTCGAGCAGGGCCGAAGCGATGTATTTCGCCGCCTCGCGATGGCACTTCACACGGATCTCTGCGTCGGGCCCTTCGTTCCAAATGTTGGCGCGATAGCCGCGGCGCGAATCCGGCGCCGCCGCCCAGGGCTTTCCGACCACGTCGTCGAAGGCGAGAATGCAGAACGGCGGGATGATCTGCTCGCGGAAATTCTCGTATTGATCATCGCCCCAGACGACGATGAAGTCGGGTGCGAAGTCGTCGAGCGCGGCGCGCACCTTGCGAAAATCGGCAAGCATATCGGCCTGATGCCGCGCCCCGGCGGCGGCACCGAAATCGTCGGACCATTCGGCGCGCATCTTCGCCGGCCAGTTCGCCGGATCTTTCAGTGCCGCAGGCACATTCGGATCGTTGAGGCGTGCGCGAAGGGCGCCGCTCATTTTGTCGGCCGGCATGCCGAAGAGCGGCGAATGAGAAATGCCGACGCCGAGTATCTCGCCCATGCTCCCTCACCTTCCGCGCCGTCGCGCGATACCTGCTTTCCTTCATTCTGGGTGCCGGGCGCGGTCTATGGCAAGCACGGTTCTATCTCTATAATCGCATCGCAATAATCGGGAGGCTTGAACGATGCGGATCGCGACCTACACCCACAAAGGCACGCAAAGCTACGGTGTCGTCACCAAGGACGGCATCGTCGATCTGGGCAAGCGGATCGGCGGCAAATATCCCAGCCTGCTGCGCCTCCTGGAGGGCGGCGCGCTGAGCGAGGCCAAGCACGCGGCGGAAGGCCAGAAGCCCGATTTCAGGGAGAGCGAGATCGCATACCTGCCGCTCATTCCCGACCGCATCAACATCTACTGCACCGGCCTCAACTATCAGGGCCATATCGACGAGACCAAATTGGAGAAGCCGAAATTCCCGCGACTCTTCATGAAGATCGACGAATCGCTCGTCGGCCATAAGGTGCCGATGATCCGCCCCAAGGCCTCGGTCGAATTCGATTTCGAGGGCGAGCTGATGGCCGTCATCGGCAAAGAGGCGCGTCATGTCAGCGAGGCCGACGCGATGAACTACGTCGCCGGCTATACGCTCTTCAACGACGGCTCGTTGCGCGATTTCCAGCGCCGCACCACCGACCAAGGCAAGAATTTTTATCGCTCGAGCTCCGTCGGGCCGGAGCTCGTCACGCTCGACGAGATTCCGCCGGCCAAGGAGATGAAACTGATCTCGCGCCTCAACGGCAAGGTCGAGCAGGAGACCAGTATCGCCGACATGATCTTCCCGGTGCCGGAGCTGCTCGCCTATTTCTCGGGCATCAGCCGGCTGCGTCCGGGCGACATGATCGCGACCGGCACCTGCGGCCGCGTCTCCTACAGCGACAAGCAATTCATGAAGGCCGGCGATACGATCGAGATCGAGATCACCGGCATCGGCAAGCTGGTCAACCCGATCGTCGACGAGAAATAGCAGCGGGCGCCGCGGGATCGGCCGCAAGCTGTGCGTCCCATCTCGGGCTATCGCCTGGCGCTGGGCTTGCTGCAAGGCGGCGCGCTGGCGCTGCTCTATTTCGCCTATGAGCAGCACAGTTGGCCGGCCAGCGACGGCGAGGTCTTCGCGACGCTGCTGATGGTGGCGCTTTTCGTGCCGTTGATCGTGATTCAGTCGCTGCGCATGCTTCGCCTGCGCACGCTCGTCGGCTGGACGGTCGTCGCGACCGTGTTGATCGCCGCGCTCAGCTTCTACGATATCTGGCGCGCATGGCCACAGGATTGGGTCACTTCCAGCACGCCGCCTTTCACGGCCGCCTGGCAACCGCATCTTCTGCCGTCCTGGAATTTACTCCTGGCCCTCCCCGCGCTCCTCTTCATCGCCCATGCGCTGATCGTGAGCGCCGATGCCGACGGCCGTCCGATCGCGCACTATCCGATCTATTTCGATGTCGCCTGGGAGCAAGGCATTCAGCTCGCTCTGGCGGCCATTTTCGTCGGTGTGTTTTGGGCCCTGATGTGGCTCGGTGCCGGTCTCTTCGAACTGCTGAAGATTGAATTCCTGGCGCAACTCTTTCGTCGTCATTGGTTCTGGATACCGGCGACGACGCTTGCCATTTCGATCGCCATCCATGTGACCGATGCGCGCGTCGGCCTTGTGCGCGGCACGCGCGTGCTGGTCCTGACCTTGCTGTCGCTGCTGCTGCCGCTGATGACCGTGCTTCTCCTCGGCTTCCTTGCCGCGCTCGCGGTTACGGGACTGGAGCCGCTCTGGAGCACGCGTCGCGGCTCGACGCTGCTCCTCTTTGCGACGGCCGTCGTCCTGGTGCTCATCAACGCCGCTTATCAGGATGGCACGCACGATCGCCATGTGCCGTCGCTGCTGCGCTTCTCCGCCAGGATCGCGGCCATCCTGCCGATCCCGCTCGTTGCGCTCGCGGCTTACGCGCTGGCGCTGCGGATCGAGCAATATGGCTGGACCACCGATCGCATCCTCGGCACGGCGGTGGTTATCGTCTCGGCCTGCCATGCCATCGGCTATCTCTGGGCCGCCTTCGCGCGGCCTTGGCTGCAGCCGATCGAGCGCTGGAATGTCTATTGCGCGCTCATATCGCTCGCCGCCTTGTTGGCACTGTTCTCGCCGATCGCCGATCCTGCACGCATCTCCGTCAACGATCAGATGGCACGCGTCGCGAGCGGAACGATCCCGCCGGAAAAGCTCGACCTTACCTATCTGCGCTGGGACGCCGGGCGCTATGGCAAAGCGGCGCTCGAGACCTTCGCCGGGCGCGATAGCAGCCTGCGCGATACTGCGGCACGCTTGCTGGAAGCGAAAAACCGCTTCGAGCAGCCGCAATCGCCGCATCCGCTGGACGCAAACCTCATCGTCCACTCGCCCGACGGCAAGCTGCCGGACTCGTTCCTCGCGCAGGATTGGCGCATACCGAATGAATTCAACATTCCGGCCTGCTTGCATGCCACGGCAACCGTCAAATGCGATGTTTTCGTCAAAGATGTGAAAGGCGACAACTCGCCGCAAATCATCATCGTGCAAGGCGGTACCGTGACGGGTTTCGATCGCGATGCGGCCGGAACTTGGCATCTCTCGGCGCGTTGGCAGTCGCTCTGCAGCGACACGACGAAGGATTTGCGCGAGGGACGCTTCAGCGCCACTGCGCCGGAGCCATCACCCTGGCCGGATCTCGACGTTGCAGGCCAGCGACTGCGCTTCGCACCGCCGAGCGTCCCGACGACCTGCCCGAAATCGTGAAATAATCGACGCGCGATCACCCGACGCTACGCCGGCCGCGCCAGCGCTGCGTAAGAGGCCGCTTGCAGCGCCGAAGGATCGGCGCCGGCCGCACCGGGATTCTTTTCCCATTCGCCGAGCTGATAGGAATTTTCGACGACAAGGCGGCAGCGCTCGAAGCGCCGCGTCACGAAGCGGTCGAGAATATCGGGAATGGCGCCATCGCCGCCAAGCATCTCGGCGAGCACGATCGCATCCTCGATCGCGATCGCGGCGCCGCTGGCGAGTTGCGGCGGCGCGGTGTGTACGGCATCGCCGATCAGCACGATTCGGCCCTTATGCCAAGGCTTCGGCATGATCATCGATTCGACCGGGCGATAGACGATGCGCGCCGGGTCGGTGATCGTCGCACGCACCTCGCCGATATGGCCGCCAAAATCCTCGAGCAGCCCGCGCATGCGCGCCGGCCATTCCTCGGGCTCGACGCGCGGATCGCCGGTCACGTTCTCGACGAGATAGATATACATCTCGGTCTGCGACACGGGATTGAAGCCGGATTTGTGGCGTGGTCCGTAATAAGAGTGCCGACCCTTCACATTCGCCGGCCGTGGCACCATTGCGCGCCACACCGCCTGGCCGGTGTATCGCGGGCGATGCGCCGTGCCGAAAAGCGCCTCACGCAGCTTCGAATGCGCGCCGTCGGCGCCGACAACGACATCGTAGCGATCCGTGCTGCCGTTACTGAAAACGATATCGACGCCATCATCGCTCTGGTGCAAGGATTTGGCGGTGAGGCCCATGCGCACCGGCACCTTCGTCTCTTGCATCGCCGCGAACAGCACGTCATGCAGCATCGGCCGCATGATGCCGACGCAAGCCGGATAGTCCGACCCGAGCATGCGCGGCAGATCGACAACGCTCAACACCTTGCCGTTCTGGTCGCAATTGGTGAGCTCGGAATAGCCGAAACCGTCCTTGAGGCAGGGATCGAGCAGGCCGATCGATTTGAGCGCGCGCAAGGTCGGCCCCTGCACCGAGATGCCGACGCCGAGCACGTTCCAGCGCGGATGGAGCTCGATCAAATCCGTGCGGATGCCGCCGCGAGTCAGCGCCGTGGCAAGCGTCTGGCCCGCGAGTCCGCCGCCGACCACCAACGCTTTGCGGACGGCGGCCACCGCTTACTTCCCGATGCCGAAGATACGCTCGGCATTGCCATGGGTGAATTTCTCCATATCGGCCGGCGCGAGCGGCAGGTGATGGAGATAGTCCATGCCGATCTTGTTCGATTCGAACGGCCAGTCGATCGAGAACATCATGTTGTCGATGCCGACCGCGGTCAGCACGCAGAGGAAAGCCGGGATCGAGAAATTGCCGCTGCAGGTGACGACCAGATTCTCGAGCAGATATTCCTTCGGCGCGCGCTTCAAGCCACGCTTCTTCGCCGAGAACTGCGCATGGTCGTTGAGACGATGGATCCAAAAGGGCAGACCCTCGCCCCAATGGCCGAGGACGAATTTGAGCTTGGGGAAAGCGTCGAATGCGCCGGAGAAGACGATGCGCAGAAAATGCGTCGCCGTGTCGACCGCATAGCCCCAGGCCGCGAAGGCGAGATCCTCATAGCCTTCGTAATAGGCCTTCATCGCCGCCGGCGCCGGATTGCGCGGATGCATATAGATCGGCACGCCCAGTGATTCCGCCGCTTCGAAGATCGGCCAGAATTTCTTGGCATCGAGGAATTCGCCCTCGTGATGGCCGTTGATCATCGTGCCGTGAAAGCCGAGCTTTTTGACGCAGCGCTCGAGCTCTTTCACCGAGGCGGCGACGTCGGCAGTCGGCAACGCGGCGAGACCCGCAAAGCGCGTCGGATGGCGCTTGCAGGTCTCGTACATCAGGTCATTCGCATTGACCGATACGGCAATGCCTTGGTCGGCACCGTAAGCTTGCGGACCGGGCGCGACGAGCGACAGGAGCTGCATGTCAACGCCGTGCTCGTCCATGAATTTGAGCCGCGAATTCTCGAGGTCCAGGAGCTCGGTCGGCATGTCGTGGCCGAGATATTTCGAGCGCTCGACCAGCACGGCTGCACGGCGCAGATGGGGCGGCACCGCCTCATTCGCCATG
>DASXCX010000272.1:0-10093 GCA_036490955.1 Allostellaceae bacterium
CGCTCTCGCCCTCGTCACGACTTGGCGCGGCGAGCGGTTGGCGCTCGACCAGTCTCTACCTTTCGGCCCGGCGCTTTGTCTCGGCACCTGGCTGGTCTGGCTCTATGGGCCGATCACAGGTTCCTGACCCCTTGACAGATGACACGCAACTGACATGAAGCCGTCATACTTCGCCTCGTAAGATTTGGTTCCTGGGATCGATCGGACATTGGGAGCGCGGGTTGGGCGCAGGGCAGAGCCGTGATCATCGAACTCGAGCGTAGGGATATCGAGCGCCAGGTCGCGGCCCGTCTCGTTGCCGGCGGCAAGCTCGACCAGGCGGCGCTCGACCGCGTGCTGCGCCTGCAAAACAGCAATGCCGACCGGTTCGAGGCACTGCTGGTGAAGCTCGGTCTCGCTAGCGAGCGTGATGTGGCGGAAGCGCTGTCGCGCGAGCTCGATCTCGCGATCGCGGAGCCATCCGACTATCCCGAAGCGCCGGTGATCCAAGGCCGTCTCACCAATCAATTCATCCGCCATTGGAACATCCTGCCGCTTCTCGAAAACGAGGATGGGCTGGTGGTCGCCATGGTTGATCCGCTCGATCGTTATGTCCGGCAGGCGGTCGAAATGGCGAGCGGCCGGCCGGTCGTGCCGCGGATCGCGCTGGCGTCGGACTTCGACGCCGCTTACGTGCGGCTCTACGAGCCGCAGAAAAACGCCCATGCGCAGGCGGCCGCGTCTCCGGAAATCGGCAGCGACGACGATTTGCTCGAGGACGTCGATCGGCTGCGCGATCTCGCCAGCGAGGTGCCGGTCATCCGCCTCGTCAATCAGCTCATCACACGCGCGGTCGAGAGCCGCGCGTCCGACATCCATATCGAGCCGTTGCAGAATCGCCTGGTCGTGCGCTATCGCATCGACGGGCTGCTGCGCGAGTTCGCCTCGCCGCCGAGCCAGCTCCGCGCCGCGATCATCTCGCGCGTGAAGATCATGGCCAAGCTCAACATCGCCGAGCGCCGCCTGCCGCAGGACGGCCGCATCCGTTTGGCGGTGCAGGGCCGCGAATTCGATCTGCGCGTCTCGACCATGCCGACCCTGCACGGCGAATCCGTCGTCATGCGCCTGTTGGATCGCGGCAGCCTCGCCGTCGATCTCTCCTCGCTCGGCTTCGATCAGACGATGCTCGATCCGTTCCTCGCCGTGCTGCATCGGCCGCAAGGCGTCTTGCTGGTCACCGGCCCGACCGGCAGCGGCAAGACCACGACGCTTTATGCCTGCCTCAACCGGCTTAATTTGCCCGAGCGCAAGCTTTTCACCGTCGAAGACCCGATCGAATATCAGCTCGAAGGCGTCAACCAGATCCAGGTGAAGCCGCAGATCGGACTGACTTTCGCGCACGTGCTGCGCTCCGTCCTGCGCCAGGACCCCGACATCATCATGGTCGGCGAGATGCGCGATTTGGAAACGGCGCAGATCGCCGTGCAAGCCGCGCTGACGGGTCATCTCGTGCTCTCGACCCTCCATACCAACAGCGCCGCCGCGACCGTGACGCGGCTCCTCGATATGGGGGTCGAGGATTATCTCGTGACTTCGACGGTAAATGGCGTGCTGGCGCAGCGGCTGGTGCGCAAGCTCTGCCCGCATTGCCGCGAGCCCTATCGCGTCTTGCCGGCGCTTGCGAGCGAGATCGGCCTCGATTCGGCGGGCGAGGCGGCGCTCTACCGCGCGAAAGGCTGCGAGCAATGCCTCGGTAGCGGTTATTTCGGCCGCGTCGCGGTGCTCGAATTTCTGCCGCTCACCGAGGAACTGCGAACGCTGGTGCATGCGCGCGCGACCGCACAAAAGATCCAGGAAGCGGCGACGGCGGCCGGCATGGTGTCGATGTATCACGACGGGCTGCGCAAGGCGCAGCAGGGCGTGACGTCGCTCGAAGAAGTCATTCGCGTGACGCGCGAGATCTGAATGAGCCTCTATCGCTACCAGGCCGCCGCCGCGACCGGCGAGCTCGTTACCGGCGAGATGGAAGCGGTCGATCAGGATAGCGTCATCGAGCGGCTGCACGCGCTCGGATACGTGCCGATCGATGCGCGCGTGGCCCGCGCCGGGCTTCTGTCTTGGCTGCGGCCGCACCGCGCCTCGCACCGCGCGGCTCGGCCGAAGAGCCTCATCTTCCTCACGCAGCAGCTTGGCATGCTGATCCAGGCCGGGCTGTCGCTCGATCGCGCGCTCGAGATGGTGCTGACCCTTGTCGAGCGTCAAGACGAACAGGAAAGCATTCGCGCCGTGCTCGACCGCGTGCGCGGCGGCAGCACTTTGGCCGATGCGATGGCGGCGCAGAACGGGCTGTTTCCGGCCTATTACATCGGCATGGTGCGGGCTGCCGAGGCCAGCGGTTCGCTCGACACGACGTTGCATTATCTCGCCGAGCTGCTGGAGCGCGCGGATGCGGCGCGCGAGCAGGTGAAGTCGGCGCTGATCTACCCGCTGCTGGTGCTCGCGACCGGCGCCGGATCGATCGCGGTCCTCTTCGAATTTGTCATTCCGCGGTTTCGCCCGCTCTTCGAGGGCGCGGGCACGACGCTGCCGCTGATGACGCAGATCGTCCTCGGGATCAGCGACGTGATGCAGAACGACAGTTTGTTTGTGCTTGTCGGGCTGCTTTTGCTGTGGATGCTGTGGCGGCGGCACATCGGTTCGCCCGAAGGTCGGAAGCGCTGGCACCGCCGCATCCTCAAGCTGCCGCTGCTCGGCGCGCTCGTGGTGAAGACGGAAGTGTCGCGCTTTGGGCGCACGCTGGGCACGCTGCTGCGCAGCGGCGTGTCGCCGCTGAACGCGCTGCTGATCACCCAGGAGACGATTTCGAACCTCGCGCTCCGTGACGCGCTGGCCGGCGTCGTCGACAGCGTCAAGGAAGGCAAGGGCCTCGCCGAGCCGCTGTCGCAGACGGGCGTGGTGCCGACGCTTGCCGTCAACCTCATCCGCGTCGGCGAGGAGACGGCGCGGCTCGACGATATGCTGCTGAAAGTCGCCGACATCTACGAGCAGGAGACCAAACGCGGCGTCGATCGCCTGTTGGCGCTCCTCGTGCCGGCAGTCACGATCGGCCTCGGCGTCGTCGTCGCGCTGGTGATCGGCTCGATCCTGACCGCGATCCTCAGCGTCTACGATCTCGCGCTCTGATCCCGCATGCACGCCGAACGGGGCTTCACGTTGATCGAAATGCTGGTGGTCATCGCGATCATGGCGCTGATGGCGGCTTTCGTCTTACCGCAATTCTCGAGCGCGCAGGCAAAAGCCGATATGACCAGCACCGCTCGCAGACTTGCCGCCGGTCTGCGCAGCACGCGCAGCCTCGCCATGGCGCACGGTCGCGCGGAAGCGTTCTCGCTCGATATCGCGCACAATCTTTATCGTGCAGGCGTGGGCGCGCCGCAGCCGGTCGCCAAGAATGTGAGCCTCGTTTTGGTGACGGCGTCGCAAGAGCGCCTCGATGCCGCCGCCGGCAGCATCCGCTTCTTTGCCGACGGCAGTTCCAGCGGCGGTGGCATCGGCTTGCACACCGCTACGCGCAACGCCCTGATCCTCGTCGATTGGCTGACCGGCCGGGTCTCGATCGTGGAGGGCGCCGATGCGGCAACGCGATAGCGCGGCTGGGTTCACCTTGATCGAGACGCTGGTTGCGTTCGCTCTCGTGGCGCTGCTCTTACTGCCCTTGCTGCGCAGCTTCTCGACCGGGATCGCCAGCACGTCGCGTGCCGGCGCGGTCGACGGCGCGACGCTGATCGCGCAATCGACGATCGAGAGCCTCACGCCGGAGGCGGAAGCGGCGCATCTCGTCGATGTCGATCAAGACGAAGGTCCCTACCACGTCGCCGGACGGATAAGCCTCTATGGCGGCGATGGCGTGCCGAGCGGACAAGGCTTGCCGCTGGCGCCTTATCAGATTTCCGTCACGGTGAGCTGGTCGGACGGCGCGCGCATGCGCTCGATCGCTCTCGACGCGCTTCGCCTCGGCCCGCCGCCAGCCACGGAGACGGGGCCGTGAGCATCTCGCAGAACGGAAGAAGTGCCGAGGCCGGGTTTACGTTGATCGAGCTGCTCGTCTCGGTGACGCTGCTCGCGTTGCTGTCCGTGGTGCTGTTCGGCGGTCTGCGCATCGCGATACGCAGCGGCGATGCCGTGACCGCGCGTGCCGCCGACTCACGGCAAATCGTGCAGATCTACGACTTCATGAGCAATGCGCTGGCCGCCGCGCAGCCGCTGAGACCCGGCACCGACGCCGATGCGCCGGTCGATTTCACTGGCCAACTCGATCAGATTCAGTTCGTGGCGCTGTTACCGCCCGATATCGGTGTCGGCGGCTTTTTCCGGCTGCACGCCGCACTCGATGGACCGGAAGGCGGGCCGCGCCGCCTCGTCGTGGCGGAGACGCCTTGGCCACGGCCCGGCGTCGAACCCGCGGCTTTCCAATCCCGTCCGTCGGTGCTGCTCGATGGCGTCCGCAGCGTCGCTTTCGCCTATTTCGGCATCCCGGCCCCCAACCAGTCGGCGCGTTGGAATGACCATTGGACAAATCGCGAGGGCCTGCCGCAGTTAATTCGGTTGCGCATCGTGCTTGCCGACGGCTCGCGCGCACCCGATCTCGTCGTCGCACCGCGGTCTTCAGGACCCGGTGGCCAATGAAGGTGATGCAATGAAAATGGATCGCAGCGCGATGGCGCGCGCCGCAGAGCGGCTCAATTGGCCTGTTCGTGTCGAACCGGTGCTGCAGGGCGCGCTGCGCTGGTGGCTCGGCGAATTGGCGAGCTTCGTGCCCGCGCCGTTGCGCTATCGCGTCGCCGGACTGCGCAGCCGCTACGTGCTCGTCAGCGACGATGCCGGCCTTTCGCTCTGGCGCGAGACCGGCCGCGAGCGCGAGGCAATGGGCCGTATCCATCAGCGTACGCGGCTGAGCTCGCAACGTCCGCTCGACGTGGTCTTGCAGATGCCGGCGGAAAGGGCCTTGCGCATCGCTGCACCATTGCCGCTCGCGGCCGAGCGCAATCTCGATCAAGTCGTTGGCTTCGAATTCGAGCGCCTGCTGCCCTTCCGGCGCAACGAGGCCTATTACACCCATCGCATCGTTGCCCGCGACAAGGTCGCGCGGAACTTGCAGATCGAGCTGACCGCCGCACCGCGGTCCGAAATCGATGGGGTGGTCCAGGCTGCTTCGCGCGCCGGGCTGCACGTGACCGCGGTCGAGATTCCGGCGGCGGCGGGCGATATGCCTTCGCTCATCGCCTTGGAGAAGGGTGGAGAGGTCGGTACGGCATCGCGCGGGCGGCTCGTTCTCGCCGCGCTGACGGTACTTGTGCTCGTCCTCGCGGCTGCCGCGGTCGCGCTGCCGTTCTGGCGCGCCGAGGAAAATCGCAATCAGCTGAGCGCCGCGGTCGCGACCGCGCGGCGTGACGCCGAGCTCGGCGCCAAGCTGCAGACCCAGATCGATGCCCGTCTCCGCGACCAGCATTTCCTGATCGATCGGCGGTTGCATACGCCTACGGTGACGGAGCTGCTCGATGCGCTGACGCGGCTCGCGCCCGACGATACCTGGCTGACTGAATTTCAGATTACCGGCAGCGATGTCCGCCTGACCGGCGCGTCGAACTCGGCGACCGCGCTGCTCGGGCTGGTCGAGCAAGCGCCGAGTTTCCGCAACGCCGCTTTCCGCTCGCCCGTGGTGCAGGATTCGCGGCTCGGGCGCGAGCGCTTCGATCTCGGCGCGCAGATCGCGCCCCGGGAAGCCGGAAATGATCCAGGCCGAAATGAACGGTAAATTGCCGCCCGCTTTAAGCCGCGCCGCCGCGCTCGCGATTCTCCTCGCGCTGATCGCGGTCCTTTATCTCGGCATCGCGATGCCGATCGTCGACGCTTATCAGTCGATGGGCGCCGACACAGCTCAGCTCCAGGATCAGCTTCGCCGCTATCAACGCGCCGCCGGGGACCGCACGCAGCGCCAGGCCGAGCTGACCGCGCTCGAGCATCGCTCCTCCGCCGAGGATGGTTTTCTCCAAGGTGCGAACGACACGCTGGTCGCCGCGCAAATCCAGAATCGCCTCAAATCGCTCGCCGATACGGCGCATGCCGAATTGCGCAGCACCCAAGTCTTGCCGGCGCAGGACGAAGGCGCGCTGCGGCGTATCAGCGTGCGCGGCCAGTTTTCGACGACGATCGCGGGCGCGCTGCAGGTTTTCCACGGCCTCGAGTCACAATATCCGCTGCTCTTCGTCGATAATCTCGATATCCGTTCGCGCCAAGGCGGCGCGCGCGAGGTACGCGGCCGCGGCGGCAACACCGACGATAACGACGGACTCGATATGCAATTCGACATCTATGGCTATATGCAGAAGGGCCAATAAGTGGCCGCGATTGTCGCCTTCGGCCTATCGCGCTCCCAGCTTGGCCTGGCCGGCGGGCTGACGGCACTTGCCGCGGGCTTGGCTGCGCTTGTCGCGCTCGAGTGGGGTGCGCCGTCGCCGGCCAACGCCGCATCGCCGCCGCCGGTTGCCAGTGCACCCAAAGCCGCCGAGGCCGCACCGGCCTTCACGCTTGCGCCGCTTTCTTCTTTCTCGGCCGTGACGGACCGGCCGCTCTTCTCACCCGATCGCCGGCCGGCGCCAGAGGCCAGCGAGACGATTGGGTCTTGGTCGGCACTGTCGCTCGCGGGCATCGTCGTGACGCCCGCGTCGCGCGAAGTGCTCATCACCCATGGCACCCCGGCGAAGCTTGTGCATTTGCAAGAGGGACAATCGGTCGATGGCTGGGTCGTGCGCACCATCCAGTCCGATCGCGTCGTCGTGGCGAACGGCGGCGAGCAGCACGAGTTGCGGTTCCTCGGCAAGCAAGAAGGCGAGCAAGCCGAGCGCGGCAATTCGCGCCGTACTACGAGGCCACCGCTGGACTAGGAGGGGCCTCGCGCGGCTGTTGCCAGCGCAGGATGCGATAGGGGCCCGTTGGCAGATTGCCCGAAATCAGCACGACCGCCTCGCGGGTGAAGCTCGCCGTGCCGCTACGCGCCTTCGCGGTGACGGTGACGGCGCGCATCGGCGTCACGCCGATGTAGCGGTCGACGCCCGATAACGCCGGTTTCTCGAAATTGGTCTGATAGCGGGCAGTGAAGAAGAAATCGACTTCCTCCGGGCTGATGCCCGGCACGGCGAGCAAGGCTTCGCGGGGGGCGGTCAGCGGGTTGATCGTCGGACGCTGCGAATAAACCGTGAGGTAAGGCAGGAGGCGCGCCGCGGCGCCGCGCGGCAAGCCGGGAAGAGACTCGATTTCCGACGTGTCGGCAAAAGGCTGCGTGCCGAGTCCGCCGGGGTCGGCGCCGCCAATCGAGCTGAAGAGCGGGGACGAGAACAGCGCAGGATTGCCCACGAGTTTGGTGAAGGTTTCGCGCCGCGCGGCGATGCCGGCGAGCAGCGCATCGCGATCGGAAGCTTCCATCCCGAGTTCGTCGGCAAGCCCGGCGATCAATTCGCTCGGTGCCGAGTTGAGGTCGATCTTGCCGCTTTCATCGGCGATCGACACGGCGACGGTGCGGTTGCCAAAGCGAAAGCTCGTCTCGCGGCCGTCGGCCGGCAAATGCTTCGTTGGATCGGGATCGAGCAAGCCGAGGATCGCGAGAGAGACGCCCGAATCGGCGGCGTCGCGCGCGCTTGCGATGTCGAGATGACTGCGGGTGATCACGGTCTCGCTGCTCGTATCGGCAGCCACACCAGCGGCGAGCAGCGCCAGCAGCGCCAGGACCCAGATCACCAGCAGCAACGCGAAGCCGCGCTGCGGTTCGGGCGCGTCGATCGAAGGGTTGGCGTGATACGCAGGGCACATCGGAAAGCTGTTTATAGCGAAAAAGAAAATCCCGCTGCCAGCTTATGCCGGCAGCGGGACCATCGGGCTAAAACGATCGCCCGTTCGGTTTAGAAAGGAAAGAGATTGGCGAAACCACCGCCAACGACCTGCCCGGTCTGATCGTTGAGGATCAGCGGGAAGATGTTCGGATGATCGTCGAAATCGAACATGTTGAGGATCGAGCCGGCGACCCGGTCATACGAGGCGGTCCCCGGCGCGGGCGCCGTCGGACCGTCGATGAACGGAAGTCCCCAATTGAACTCGATGAAGGCGATCGTCGAGCTCTGATCGATCGTCTTATGCGAAACGTAGTTCACCTTCGACCACGGCGAGACCACCAGATAGGGCAGGCGCGGGCCGTAGCCGCAACGCGGCGGCGCAGAGGCTCCGCCCGTGGGCGTGCCGCAGACACCGGAGGTCGGGATGACGCCCGGCGATGCCGGGGTGGTCGAGGTGCTCAACGGCAGCTTCGGAATGTAGGAATCATTCGCGTTGGTGGCGTTGTTGTCGGTGCCCGTGCTGAACGCGGTCTGATTGATCACCGGTCCCGTCACATGGTCGTACCAGCCGTCGGTGTCGTCGTAGTTGATGATCACCGCGGTGTCCGCCCAATCACTCGATTGCTGCAGCGCGTTGATGACATCGACCATGAAGGTCTGCGCCGACAGCGGATCGGAATTGCCGGGATGCTCGTCCTGATAGAGAGGCGCCTTCAGGAACGAGACGGCCGGCAAGTTATGCGCTTTCAGGGCAGAGAAGAAGTCGGTGATGTCGTACTCGTGGTTGGCCGGGCCATTGTGCCCGATCTCGGCCACCGACGCCGGCGCCACATGGTGCTGGTTGCGGGTCGAGGCGTAGTACATGAAGCCCGCGTGATGCGCCGAGTAATCAGCCGCGAAAGTGTGGATGTCGGTGTTGCTCGGATTCCCATCCAACGCCGTTGGGTTGGGCACGCCGGGATGCTCTTGGTGCTGCCCCGCATGAGTCGTCGAATTCGAGCAGGTCGCCGCCGTCTTGGTCGAGCCGTCGGGATTGAGCACTGCCGGGGTGATCGCCTTGAAGCCGCCCTGGAACCAGCCCCAGCTGATGTTTTGCGCATTCAGCAGATCGCCGACGTTCTTGCCTTCGACTTCGACCGTCTTTTGATTGGTGAGCAGGCCGCCCTGGTCGGCGCCGCAATCGTCGAGCGCCGGGTCGGGATCGCCGGTGACGGTGACCGGGGTGCCGGCCGACACTTTGCCGCCGGCAAAGGCGGTCGCCAGCGTGGCATTGCCGGTCTGGCCGGAGACGAGGTTCAGCACGCCGACCGTCGAGGGGCCGAATTGCGTGTCGAAGCTGTTGTCGCTCATTGCGTAGTGCTGCGCGTAATTCCACAGCCCGGTGACGGTATTGCCATCGTAATAGCCCATCACGGTCGAGCCGTCGGTGCGGCAGCCGACGCCCATATGCGCGGTCGCCTGCACGTACATGTCGTTGAGGCCGCCATTCACCGCCTTCTGCTCGTCGGTGTAGTTGTGGTCCTGCGAGCAGGTGAAGGCTTCTGCGCGATGGAGAAGGAAGGGATTGCGCAGATTCGGATTGCTGTCGAGGAGGCCTGCGGCGCGGAGATTGTTCACCGCGGGCGTGTCGTCGGCAGGGAGGAATTTCGGCTCGCCCGCAACGCTATTGGTCGCGAAGGGATAGGTCGCGAAATAGTGATCGAAGCTGATGTTCTCGCCGAAGATCACGACGATGTGCTTGATCGGCGTTTTGGTCTGCGGGCCAGCGTTCTGATTGCCCTGATTGCCGAAGATATTGAAGTTGCCAAGGTCGTTATCGGCCCGGGTCGGCACCGCGCTGACGCTCAGCGCCGTCGTTGCGGCAAGAACCGCAAGCGTGTGCCTCCAGGGCGGAAGTCGTGTCGCCTTCATTGTGTCCCCTTTCGAAAAGGTGGGTAGCTTGATGAACAACCGCCGCTCACGTGTGGTACGTCGCGTTCTACGACGGCAAAGCGGCGCGACTGTACCCACGGCGGATTGCGGTTTTCTTTCAGAAATATTTTCATCCCCCTGTTTTTCGGTATTAGGGAATGGGGCGGCCCAAAATCAGAAGTATTCGTTTCCTAATATTCGGCCGGGCGGGCTAGATCTTGCTGCAGCCCAACACCGCGCATCATGGCCCGCTGTTCAATACCGTATTTTTGGCCTGTTCTTCCTTGCACGCATCATGCTCGCGGCGACTCCATGGG
>DASXCX010000273.1:0-21151 GCA_036490955.1 Allostellaceae bacterium
CGATCTCGTTACGGCCAGCCTTTACCGCGGAATCGATCAAAAGCTTCGTGAAAAAATCGCGCTGCGCGTGGCTCCCGCCGATGCGGCGGATCGAGCCGCGTGCCGGTAGAAGCCGATCGACGGCTCGGCCGTATTCGCCGCGGCGATGCGCGCGCGCCGCATCGCCCAGCGCCAATCCAACCTCCGCCATGACGCCCGATTGCGTCTCGTTCGCCTGGGCGTAGGCCGCGCTCGAGCGCCGCCACCAGGCGAAATCCTCTTCGGTGCCGGCGGCAGCCAGCGCCGCCGCGTAATGCGCATCGCCGAACACCAGCATGTGATCGTCGATCCGCGCCGCCGAGCGCGCCGCGAGTTCGACCCAGCGAGCGCCGACATCGACGCCCTGCTGCTCCAACCGCCACAGCAGCGAGACCGCATTGGTGATGTCGAGATATTCGTCGGTCGCTTCCTTTCGCACCTCGCCGTCGTAGCGCGCGAGACACTCGTCGAACCGTCGTAGCTCGAGCAGGAAAAGGCACCGATGCCAGTTCACATGGAACGCGAAGTTGTTGGCGTTGGGCCACCCTCTCTGCGCCTCTTCGAGCCAGGCAAGGCCGTTCTCGCTGCGATCCTGCATCTCGCAGCAGTGCGCCACCGCATGCGCGCCCCAGATATCGTCGGGATTGAGGGCCACCGCGCGCCGGCCGAGCTTCTCGGCCTCGGCATAATCGCCGCATTCCTCGACGCCGAAGGCATGACAACCGAGCGCGTAGCCATACCCCGGCATCTGCTCGTCCCAGGAAGCGATGGCCGCAGCCACCGTGTCGCGCATGTCGCGCCAATCGCCTTGGTAGAAGAGCAGATATTGCGCCAGCTTCAGCGCCAGCAGATCGCGCGGATATTCGGCGAGGACGCGTTTGAGGATTGCGGCGGCGGCGCGGCAATCGCGCCCGATCCAGGCGCGTAGCGCTTGCAGATGCAGCCGCTCGCGCGGCGTCGCGCCCGCGTGGGTCATCGCGGCTTCGGCAACATTCGCCGCCTGCTCGGCGCGCGACACGAGCTCGCGTTTCACGAGAAGCAGCATGAAATAGCCGCGCAGCACCGGCGCCATGACGAGGCCGGGATCGGCGAGTGCTGTTTTAAGCCGATCGCCGGTATCGGCGCGGAAGCCGCAATAAGCAATGATCGCCGCTTCGAGCTTTTCCGCCGAGGCGTCGCTCGATGCCGTGACGTCGATGCCGCGTGGATCGCTTGCCACGATCAATCCGCCGCCGCCATGACGACCCCGACACGGCGCTTCCACGGCGCCTGCTTGAACCAGGCGACGCCATAACCGACGGCAAACAGCAGCGCGAAAGCGATGGCATTCACCCAGACTTGCGTGAAGAACCCGGTGCCGGCGTGATCAAAGATCATGCCGACGATATAGGACAGCACCATGCCCGAGGTGAAAATCGACAGCGCCTGCTGGCCGCATTTGACGAACGGCTTGAGCCACGGCGTCAGCAAGATCTGCTCGCGGCCGTCGAGCAGCACCAGCGCGACATAGGCCGAAGCGAGGAAATGCGCGTATTGCAGCAGGTCCATATAGGTCTTGTCGCTGTGATCGTAGATCCAGCGCTGCAAATGATAGACCGGCTTGATATCCTCGATCGCGAAGGGCAGCGAGATGATAAGGCCGACCACGAGGATCGCGACGCTCAGCCACAGCAGCGGCTTTGAATCGAGCGGCACCCTCACCCAGCCGCGGCGCAACGCGAAGCCGGTGAAGAAAATGAGCTGCCAGGCGAAAGGATCGAAATACCAGACCGGCTCATCGTCGGCGTTCGCCGGAAAATTCAGATCGAAAGCCCAGGTCGCCGCATAGAGAGCGATCGACGCCGCGATCACCAAAGAGGGACTGATCCGCGCCAACGCCATGGCGATCGGCACCATCGCGAGACAAACGATATAAAGCGGCAGGATGTCGATGTAGTGCGGCACATAGGTCAGCGTGAACAGGCCGACCAGCGCATCGCCCGGGTCACGGAAGAAGCGCTGGAATTGTGCCAGCTCGATATAGTTCGTGTCGGGAAAGACGTGCGTCCCAATGACGACGACAACCGCGACCGCGAAGAACATCCCGATCTGAGCCGCATAAAGCTGGAGGCAGCGATAGGCGATGCGCGCCGTGCCGATCAGCCAGCCCTGGCGGATGAAGGTGCCGCCGAAAGCGATCGCGCACGTCATGCCGGAAATGAAGACGAACATATTCGCCGCATCGCTGATGCCGTAGCGCGCCGGGATCGCCCAATAGAGCGCATTGCCGCGCGCATGGGCGATATAGATGATGAACATCGCCGCACCGCGGAAGAAATCGAGCCGCGGGTCGCGCGGCGCGCTCGCCGCCGGTGGCGACACATGGGGTTCCGCCAAGCGACCCGGCCTTAGAGCGCGCGCAGCCGCGCCGGCAGCGGCAGAAACGGCAAGTAGTGTTCGATGAGCGCGACGGCATCACGCCGGCGGATCGCCATGATCGCAAGCGCGGCAACCCAGACCGAGCACGCCTCGTGGAAGAGCACGCCGCCGTCTTGGTACGGATCGATACCCAGTGGCGAGACGAGGTGAAAGAAGATCGCGCCCGACATGATGCAGAATCCGAGGAACGCACCGACCACCTGTAGCGGCCGGTCGAAGAGCAGGATCGAGGCGATCAGCTCGGCACTGCCGGTGCCGATACGCATGATCTTCTCATGTCCGTGGAAGCCGAGCCAATCGGTTAGGACGGTGAACAGCCAGACGCTGCCGTCGTCGCCGGTGAATTTGAATTGCAGATACCAGACAAAGACAAAGGCGATCCAGGCCGATAGCGCCCAGACCAGCCATTCGCCGAATCGTTGCATCGATGCTCTCCTCCAGCCGCATGCCTGACCCCGATTCGAGGATACCAGCCGCGGGTCGTTTTCGACAGGTCGAGCGGCGGGTGATGCCGTTTCGCGGTGCGGGGCAATCATCGTAAACTCCCTCGGTGGGATGACGATCGGCGGCGGACGATGGGTTATTCGCGGCATCCCCCGCCGCGGTTACACCGACCGCGGTCTTTTTGACGGATTTCGATGGCAGATCGGCTGCAAGGACAGGATAAAGAGACCGATTGGTCGCGTTGGATGGCGGCTGCCCAGGAGGGCGACCGCGCCGCCTATGAGCGGCTGCTCAAGGACTGCCTGCCCTTCCTGCGCAGCATCGCCAGCCGTTACCACCGCACCGCTGATCGCCGCGAGGATGTGGTTCAGGACATCCTCCTGACCCTGCATCGCGTCCGCCATACCTATGATCCGGCACGGCCTTTCACGCATTGGCTGGCGACCATCGCGAGCCGGCGCTCGATCGACGCATTGCGCCGCCGTGGCCGGACCGAAAAGACCGAGATTTTCGACGACCAAGCTTATGAAACTTTTTCCGACCCCGAAGCGAATAGAGAAATGAGCGTGCGCGACGAGACGCCGGCGCTTCAGGCCGCCATCGCCACCCTGCCCGACGGGCAGCGCGAGGCGGTCGAGCTCTTGAAGCTCCGCGAGTTGTCGCTCATCGAGGCGTCGCAACAGACCGGCAAATCGGTGAGTGCGCTCAAGGTCAATATGCACCGGGCGCTGAAGGCGCTCCGGGCGCAGTTGAAGGGAGATTAAGACGTGTCGCCCTCGACCGAGCAACTCATTGCCCAGATCGCCGCTGGTGCCGAACCGGTGAAGCGCTTGCGGCCGCCGCTGCTGCGCGCGCTGTTCTGGCTGATCGGCGTCGCCGCGATGGGTGCGATCGTCATCCCCTTCTTTGCCGATTTCACCCTGTTCGCCGCAAAGACACGCGATCCGAAATTCGTCATCGAGCTCGCCGGCACGCTACTCACCGGCGTCGCTGCGGTGATCGCCGCTTTCGAGCTGAGCGTGCCCGACCGCTCGCCGGCCTGGGCATGGCTGCCGCTGCCGCCTCTCATCTTGTGGCTCGGATCGAGCGGTTACAATTGCTGGCGCGATTGGATCACCCTCGGCGATCAAGGCTGGCAGTTCGGCGAGAGCGCCGCTTGCTTCGGCACCATCGTCGGCTTTAGCCTTCCGCTCGGCGTCGCGCTGATCATTTTCCTCGCGCGCGCCAAGCCGCTGGCGCCCGTGCCGGTCGCCGCGTTGGGCGGGTTGGGCGTCGCCGGCCTTGCCGCTTTCTTCCTCGAGTTCAATCACCCGATCGATGCCAGCTTCCTCGATCTCGGCTGGCATGCGGCCGCCATCGGCATTGTGATCGCCGCTAGCTCGCTCTGGGGTCGCTGGCGGCAAGCCAATTGGCGGCACGAATAGGTCACACAACGGTCACGAAAATCGCTCGGCCGGCATGGAACACAATGCCACGCGGAACGTTATCGTGACGGCCGTACGCCTATTTAACATGGAGAAACGGATGAACATCAAAAGGAATACCCTGGCGGCGCTGGCCGCAGTCCTTCTGGCGGGCGCTTCGCTGACGCCGATGACCGCAGCCCATGCCGCCGCCTCGATCCAGTTCAACGCCGGCGGTGTCGCCTTCGGTTATTCCGATGGCTACTGGGACCAAGGCCATAAATGGCATCGGTGGCCGAACACGGCGGCGCGGAATAATTGGCGTACGGCCAATGCCTCGCACTATTACTCGCATGCTCACACCCATGATAAGGGCGGCGGCTGGCGCGATAGCGATCATTGGTGGGGCCACTGAGCTTCCATCGAGCGAACGTGAAAAGCCCCGCTTAAGCGGGGCTTTTTTTCGTTTTTGCAAGCCAACGCGCCGGCGAATCGGGCAACCGTAAACACAGTCGAGCGTTACTCCCTCAGCACGTGGACTACTCAGGAGAACAACATGAAACGCACGATCCAAGCCGCTCTCATCGCCGCCGCTTTGGCGGCCCCGGCCTTTGCGCCGGTGGCGGCCCGCGCTGACGTGAGCGTGACCTTCGATTCCGGCAGCGTCGCTTACGGCTATAACGACGGCTACTGGGACCGCTCGCATGCTTGGCACGCCTGGCCGAATCCGGCGGCGGAGCGCGACTATCGCGGGCGCAACGCGGCGCATTACTTCAACTGGAAGCATGATCGCGACCGCGACATGGGCTGGCATGAGGATCATTGGTGGGATCACCACTAAAGATCGCAGTGCTTTGAAGGGAGAGCCCCGCTTTGGCGGGGCTCTTCTTTTTGTACGCGCTATTTCTTCCGCTACTTCGGCAGCAGCATATCGGTCATGAGCCGGATCAGCTCGACATAGGAGCGCGCGAGCAGGAACAGCAGCCCGCCCGCTACCGCGCCGGCCAATACCCACCAAGGCGATGCGCCGAGCGCGGTCGCCCCGATGCCGGCAAGGAAGGCCGCGCCGCCGAAGGCGATCGCCAGCCAGCCGCCATGCTTCTCGAGGAAGCGCAAAGTCGGATAATTCACCATCCGCGCGAGATTAGCCTGGCCACGCCGCGAACCAAAGAAAGCCCCGCCAAAGCAGGGCTCTCCTCTCCCGATCAATCCATCGCCAGAGCGCTACCTAAATCCGGATTACGGGGCGGTCGCAGCGTCGTAGGCTTGGCAAAGATTGGGGTTGGCGAAACGATCCGGCAGCGCATTCGACCAATTGGCCGTAGCGAGCACGCAGATCAGCAAGCTCGTCCCTTTCTGGAAGGTAACGACGGTTTGCGGCTCCTCATTCGACCAGATCGCTTTACTGTCGACCGAGCTGAACCCGGCGACGGATTTAATCTCGTATCCTTGCTTCAACGCACCCGCCATCGACAGGCCGGGGGCCTTTTGCTGCGCGAGCGCGGGCGACGCGGTGAGAACGGCAACAGCCACGCCAATCAGCCATCGATGCATGTGCGGATGCTCCTCGTCGGTTTGAAAGCCGCGCCACCTTAGCACAGACCGGGCGCCCCGCCTCCGGCGATAGCCGGGCGCCGCAAAAACTGTCCGGACCGAAGCGACCGCGCGGCATGTCGCAAATTTCTTCTGCGTTGGAACCGATCGGATAAGCGGGCGCTTCTCCCTACCGCGCGTTCCGTATATTTCAAATCTGGAAAGCCAAATGGCCTTCTATATCCGCAAGACAGCCAACGGCGTGACCGTGTGGCTCAAAAGAATGGGGCCGGCCATCATCTGGGGGCCGAAAGACCAAGCACTCAAGTTTACCGCGATCGGCGTGGCGCGCATGGCGCTGCAACGCATTCCGAAAACCGACAAGGTCGAGATCGACACCGACGAGCCCGGCCCAGACCCCGCGTCGTAGCGGTCGATCGCCGCGTCCGGAATTTCCTCGGCCGGCGAACCGGCGGCAGGACCGGAAATGCTCTCGCCGGTATGCTATGTCACTGCTTGATCTACCAAGAGTGCCCGCTTGGCGGAATGGTAGACGCAACGGACTTAAAATCCGTAGGTTCGAAAGGGCTGTGCCGGTTCAAGTCCGGCAGCGGGCACCAATGGTGGAGACGCGTCGAACGAAGCCGAGCACCATGCACGGCCTCGATCCATCGTCGTCAATCCAACCCGGCGACGGGCGGCGCGCTGTGCCAGCCGGGGCCTTATTGCTTCGTGAGCGTAAAATTTTGAACACAGCCGCCCGACGTGGAGGTGGTGCCGACAACTTTTCCGTCCTGCAAGCGTCCACTCACATTGATTTGGACGGAAAACACGCCGTTGGTACCGAGCGACCGGGTATAGTTCGTTTTGAACGTTCCATCGGATTCAAGCGGCGCTGTCGCTGCGGGAGCACCGCCTGTTCCCAAGGCGACGCGGCTATCCGCGATCGTCACCTTCATCGGCTGAGAAACACACGCCGTCGCATTTACCCCGCCGGCTTGGACTTCCGTTTTCCCTACGTAATCGTCTGCGCGCGCGGCACTCGCCACCGCGCAGAACCCGACCGCCAATAACAATAATGATTTTGCCAATGAAATCATGTGATCCCCCCAAATCATAATTTTATGGCGCTTTACAGTGCGCCTCTTTGCGCTGACCCACAAATGGTTTGTGCGTCTCTGGGAGACTGGAGAGCACCGGTTCAAAATCTGGCAGCGGGCACCAACGGCCCTCGCCGCTTATGCCGGCGCGGTTTCCTCGACCGGCGTGTCGCCGAGCTCGCGCACCATCTGCGCCACCTCTTCGGTCGCCGCGGCGAGCCGCGCCGGCTCGCGGCCGCGCAGCACGAGATTCACGCCGAACGAGCCGCGGCGCATGATCGGATAAGACCCGATATCGATATCGCTATAGCGGCTCTGGATGTCGCCGAGGCGCTTTGCCAAGGCACCCTCCGCGAGCGAGGTCGCGATCGTGCGCGAGAGCATCGGGCGCCCGCCCTTGAGCTCGCCCTTGATGGTATCGAACATTCCCTGCATCACGCGCGGAATGCCGGCAAAGACATAGACATTGCCCATCTTGAAACCGGGCGCGCGCGAGACCGGGTTGTAGACCAGCGTCGCGCCTTGCGGCGTCGTCGCCATGCGCATGCGCGCCTCGTTGAGCTCGCCGGGCGCGTAGAATTGCTGGAAATGCTTGTGCGCTTCGGGATGCACCACCCAGGGCACGCCGAACGCCTTGGCGATGCATTCCGAGGTGATGTCGTCATGCGTCGGGCCGATGCCGCCGGTGGTGAAGAGATAGTCGAATTTGGCGCGCAACTCGTTGACCGTCGCCACGACGGTCGCCTCGACATCGGGGATGACGCGCGCTTCGCGCAAGGTCACGCCGACCTCGTTCAGGCCCTTGGCGATATAGGCCAAATTCGCGTCCTGCGTCCGGCCCGAGAGGATCTCATTGCCGATGATGAGGATCGCGGCGGTGACGATCTTCTCGCCGGCCGCATCGGCGTCGTGTGCGGCGGGGTTGTTTTGCGGGTCAGCGGCGCTCACATAGGACTCCCGGGATCTTTCTTTCCTCCCGCCAGTAAGGCGCAAACATGCCATCGCCGCAAGGCGGCCGGCCGTGCTTGCCCCTGCCGCGCGAACGGGATATGACGCGCCATGAACGACTTCCAGCCCGCGCCGGTCGAGGACCGCGCCTCCGTCGAGGAACGCCGCATCAAGCTGCACGGCCCGAGCGATTTCGAGGGCATGCGCAAGGCCGGCCGCCTCGCCGCCGAAGTGCTCGATTTCATCACCCCGCACGTCGTGCCGGGCGTCACCACCGATACGCTGGACCGGCTGTGCCACGGCTTCGTCGTCGATCACGGCGGCATCTCCGCGCCGCTGAACTATCGAGGCTTTCCGCGTTCGATCTGCACCTCCATCAACCATGTTGTCTGCCATGGCATCCCGAGCGACCGTAAGCTCGAGGAAGGCGACATCGTAAATATCGACGTCACCCCCATCCTCGATGGCTGGCACGGCGACAGCAGCCGCATGTATCTCGTCGGCGACAAGGTGCCGCTGAAAGCGCGCAAGCTCGTCGACGTGACCTATGAATCGATGATGCGCGGCATCGAGGTCGTGAAGCCCGGCGCGACGCTCGGCGATATCGGCCACGCGATCCAGAGCTATGTCGAAGCCAATCGCTTCTCGGTGGTGCGCGATTTCTGCGGCCATGGCGTCGGCCGCGTCTTCCACGACGCGCCCTCGGTCGTCCATTACGGCCAGCCCGGCCACGGGCCAAAGCTGCGCGAAGGCATGTTCTTCACCATCGAGCCGATGGTCAATGCCGGCCGCTACGACGTGAAGGTCCTCGCCGATGGCTGGACCGCCGTGACCAAGGACAAATCGCTGTCCGCGCAATTCGAACACACCATCGCCGTCACCGCGACCGGCTACGAGATCTTCACACTCTCCCCCAAAGGCCTGCACCACCCGCCTTACGCGGCGTGAGGTCGTGATGGCTGAGCGGGGGCGAAGCCAAAGCAACGAAGAACAGCCGAACGAAGAGCCGCATTACCACGGCCATCGCGAACGCTTGCGCGAGCGGTTGTTGGAGGCCGGCCCGACCGCCCTCCCCGATTACGAACTGCTCGAATTCCTGCTCTTCGCCGGGATCCCGCGCCGCGATACCAAGCCGCTCGCCAAAGAGCTGATCGCGCGCTTCGGCAGCTTCGCCGCCGTTCTCGCCGCCAATCGAGAAGCTTTGGCCGGCGCCGGGCTCAAAGACGGAGCGATCGCCGCCCTCCTCGGCGTGCGCGAGGCATCATCGCGCTTCCTGCGCGGCGAGATCGCCGACAAGCCGGTGATCTCGAACTGGCAGGCACTCATCGACTACTGCACGGCGAAGATCGGCTTCGCCGCTTCCGAGGAATTCCATCTCCTCTTCCTCGACCGCAAGAACGCCCTCATCCGCGACGAGCGCCAGCAGCAAGGCACGGTCGATCACACGCCGGTCTATCCGCGCGAAGTGGTGAAGCGCGCGCTCGAATTGAACGCCACCGCGATCATCATGGTGCACAACCACCCCAGCGGCGATGTCACGCCGTCGCGCGCCGACATCGAGATGACGAAACAGGTGCGCGAAGCGGCGAAAGCCGTCGGCATCGCGCTGCACGATCATCTCGTCATCGGCCGCGGCAAGCATGCGAGCCTCCGCAGCCTGGGGCTTCTATAAGGCAGCATGAGCGCTTCACTCCTCGCGACGGTCGGCGCGACGCTTTATGGCGAGGGCGAGCATTGGGTCTCGCGCCTCGCCGAGGATCTCGGCGTCAACGAGCGCACCATGAGGCGCTGGCTCGCCGGCGAAAGCGCGGTCCCGGCCCGCGTCTGGGACGATCTCGTCAATATCGCGATCGGCCGCGCACGCGAGATCGCCAACCTCGTACCGAAGATCGATCAGGCGAAGTCGGGCTGAACGCTCAAGTCCAAGGGGTGAATTTAGCCGCATGGGCGTCCGGCATAGGCGACGCCGCCAGCCGCATCGATGCCGATCACACCTTCCCCGTCCCACGGCGGCGTTCCGATATCATTAACCGGTCATGCCGGTTTGCTAGCTTCTCTGAAGCCCGCATCTCCCGCTGTTTCGGCTTTGCGATGAGAAAGGATCAACCACGGTGCCAAATCAGGTCAATCTGCATGCCGCCGCCCCCGGACAGGACACCAACATCGCCGACGCGCTCACCGATTGGATCGCCGAAACCTGGGGCGGTAACAAAGACAACGCGAATGCGGCGGTTGTCACCTTCACGACGACCCAGACGGGACAGAGCGGTTCAGCAAGCGTCGATATCTATCCTTCCTATTATACGGCCCCGAATGACTTGCCTCAGACCAGTGGCTATGTGATCGGATCGGTGCAAAAGGTATTTACCGGAACGATGCTGGCCGCGCGCCTCGTTCAGGGATCGATGAACAACCCGATCTATCAGATGTTTTCTCCGGTCGCGCCGTGGCTCGGGTTAAATCCGACACCGGAACAAAAAATCAGCACCGTCACCCTCGCTCAACTCGCGACGCACACGTCCTGCATGACGCCGGAGAAAGTTCCTATCAGGATGTCGGCCTATACTGCCCGGGCGGAATCTACGATCCACATATGCCCGGTGAGTGGCTTGATAACGACTACTTCCTGCCGAACTGCACGCAGGGCCACGCCCCGGCGCATTACTCGAACTGGGGCTCGCTGACCCTCGGCTTTGCGGTGACAAAGCCCGACGGTTACGACTACGACACGACGCTCGGCAAATTCATCCTGCCCTTTTTCGGGATGACCCAGCCGGTCACCAACACCTGCATCGACACGTCGTGCGTTCCGGGCTACGCCGCGGGAGGCGGTCGCGTCCGCCCATCGGCTTCTGCCCATGGCATCCGCAGCAGCATCGCCGAAATGACCAACTTTGTCGGCAATTACCTTTACTACTGGATCGCCCCTAACTTCGTCCTGCTCAGCGATAACACGCCGACCTATTGGGTCACGACGGCCCTGAGGCCGCCCATCCCCGGCGTGGCCTGGGGGCTCGATTGGGGGATCAACGATAAATTCTCGGTTCCGCCTCAGAAAACGACCTACACATTGTGCGACAAGAACGGGATGAGCGGAGCGCAAGGCTTCAGCTCGTATGTCGGCATGATCAACACCGTGAACGCGCCTTATGGTTCGGTGATCCAGGTGGGCGTGCTGGTTCTGGTCAACATGGCCATGAAAGGGGTGAAACCGAACCCAGTCGATTTCGGCAAAGGCATCCTACGCTACCTGCTTGGCGGCGAAGTGCCGTCGCAGGGCTACAAGCCGGTCGCTTCCGACGACGATGAGGAACTCGATGATGCCGATCCGGTCGACCCGGTTTGAGGAGCGCGCGGGAGCTTGCCGCGCGCCGTCAGCGGAGAGATGCCGCTGGCGAATGACGGCAGGCTCAAAGTCGAGAACGTCTGAGACGACCTCGTCCTGAAACTCGATCACGCGAAACCCGTCTGGCACCTGGCCGCTTCGCCAGCGGCGCCGGCAGCAACTCCGCATAGAGCCCGACATAGTCGCCGCAATCACGGCAAACGATCTCGGTCGCATGCGTTCCCTCCGGCGAAAGCTCGATCTCCGCGCCGCACGTACAAGCAAAAGAGAGGAGCACGATCTCTTCCGCCGTCGTTACGACCGAACTGCGCCGGCGCCGTCTCATAAAGGTTGAATCGCCGACTCGATTCGTTTGTTCCGCATTATTGCCGCCTTACAGCGACGCCAGAAACTGCTCGAATTCAGCGCGACCCTTAAAGATGTGGCCGTGAAAGCCGACGGCGCGCGCCGCGGCGACGTTCTCGGCGAGATCGTCGACAAAGAGCGTGCGCTGCGGCGCGATGCCGGCACGCGATGAGACGAGGTCGAACGCCGAGGCGTGCGGCTTCATGTCACCGATCTCATGGCTGAGATAGGCCTCGTAGCGGCCGAGCGCGCCATCGGCGAGCTTGGTCACGTAGTCCCAATGTTCGCGGTTGGTATTGGAGAA
This sequence comes from Allostellaceae bacterium, assembly GCA_036490955.1. Lineage (GTDB taxonomy): Bacteria > Pseudomonadota > Alphaproteobacteria > ATCC43930 > CGMCC-115725 > CAIKMD01. The sequence goes on from DASXCX010000273.1 coordinate 11,860, forward strand.
GAGCAGCACGCGATGGTCGCGCGCCAGTGCCGCGAGCAACTCCAGCATCGCAGGATCGACGCTGAAATGGCTGCTCCAATCCGCGAGGAACCCCTGCCAATCGCGGGCATAGCCGAGCTCGGCGACCAGCTCGTCGTAGACATCATGCACTGGCCGCGCCCCGGTCGTGATATGGGGATCCATCGCCGCCGCACGGACGCGCTCGACAGCATTCGCCATGTTGCAGGATTCGGCGAGCCGCCGGAACAGCCGCTCATTGTCGTGCAGGATGAAAATCCCGCCGACATCGAACACCAAAGCATCGAACAGCTTGCGCGAATGGAATGTATCGTTCATTCGCGCAATCTAGCGAACGCAGAGCGTCGCCGCTGCTAGGCGGCTTTCAAGTTCGCGATCATCTCGCGGCAGAAGGCCGGCAGGTCGTCCGGCTTGCGGCTGGTGACGAGCTTTTCCTCGCGCACCACTTCGCGATCGACCCAATTCGCGCCGGCATTCTTCAGGTCGGTTTTGAGCGACGGCCACGACGTCATCGTCCGCCCCTTCACCACTCCCGCCTCGACCAGAGTCCAAGGCCCGTGGCAGATCGCAGCCACCGGCTTCTGATCGTCGAAGAATTTCCTGATGAAGCCGACGACCTTCGGCATCGTGCGTAGCGTGTCCGGATTGGCGACGCCGCCCGGCAAAACGAGCCCGGCGTAATCCTCGGGCTTCACCTCGTCGATCGTGTGGTCGACATGGACCTTCTGGCCTTTGTCGTGATGCTCCATGCCTTGGATATCGCCGCTCTTCGGCGACACGATCTCGACCTTCGCGCCTTCCGCTTCCAGCGCTTTGCGCGGCTCGAGCAATTCCGACTGCTCGAAGCCGTCGGTCGCCACAATCGCGACGCGCTTGCCCTTCAGGGATTCCGCCATCTCGCCTCTCCTTATAACTCGCTCGAATTACAAGTCCGGCCCGATGGCACGGTTCCGCTATGACGGCGTTAGAGGACATGGCAACGCGCCGGCCCATCGGCGACATCCGCATCGGCATTTCAGGCTGGAACTATGCCGGCTGGCGCGGCGTCTTCTATCCGCCGAAATTGGCACGCAAGCGCGAGCTCGCCTATGCGAGCCGCGCCTTCCGCAGCATCGAGATCAACGGCACGCATTATTCGCTGCAGCGGCCGGAGGATTTCACCCGCTGGATGGAAGAGACGCCAGACGATTTCGTCTTCGCGATCAAAGGCTCGCGCTACATCACGCATATGAAGCGGCTGCGCGAGCCTGAAAGCGGGCTCGCCAATTTCTTCGCCCAAGGCTTATTGCGCCTGGGACCCAAGCTCGGGCCGATCCTCTGGCAATTCCCGCCAAATTTCCGCTTCGATCGCGACCGCATCGAGCCGTTCCTTGCGCTCCTGCCGCGCGATACGGAAGCGGCGCTGAACCTCGCGCGCCACCACGATCGCCGCGTCGCCGGCCGCACCTGGCTCAAAATCGACAAGAATCGCAAGCTGCGGCATGCGATGGAAATCCGGCATGAAAGCTTCGTGACAGCGGATTTCATCGCACTCTTGCGCAAATACGGCGTCGCTCTAGTCTGCGCCGACACGGTCGATTGGCCGCTGCTCATGGATGTGACTTCGGACTTTATCTATTGCCGGCTGCACGGTTCGCAGCAGCTCTATGCCAGCGGCTACGACGCGAAGGCGATCGCCGCTTGGGCCAAGCGCGTCGCCGCCTGGGCACAGGGCAAAGAGGCGCCCGACGGAAAGCGCGCCAGCCCTCGCCCCGCCCCCAAGCGTGTCCGCCGCGATGTCTTCGTCTATTTCGACAATGACGCGAAGGTGCGGGCGCCCTTCGATGCGCAAGCGCTGGTGGCGGCGGTCGAGAAACGCCTCGCTTCCGCCAGCGGAACCGCCCGCGCAAGGAGACGTTAGCTCGTCATGGCCGCTTCTCGGAAAAAAGCCGCTCGTAAAAAAACCGCGAAACAGAACCTTGCCCGCTACCGGGCCAAGCGCAGCTTCGATATCACCTCCGAACCGAGCGACGGCAAGCCAACCGCCGCAGGCGACAGCTTCGTCGTCCAGAAACACGCCGCGCGGCGGCTCCATTACGATTTTCGTCTCGAGCTCGACGGCGTGTTGCTGAGTTGGGCGGTGCCGCGCGGCCCGAGCCTCGACCCCGCCGACAAGCGCCTCGCCGCCCATGTCGAGGATCATCCGACCGATTACGGCGGCTTCGAGGGCACGATCCCGCAAGGCCAATATGGCGGCGGCACGGTGATGCTGTGGGACCGCGGCATCTGGGAGCCGCAAGCCGGCGAAGATCCGCGCGAAGGCTATCGCAAGGGCCGGCTCAAATTCATCCTCCATGGCGAGCGCATGAAGGGCGGCTGGACCTTGGTGCGGATGGGTCCGCGCGGTCAGGAGCGCAACAGCGACAATTGGCTGCTGATCAAGGAGCGCGACAGCGAGGCGCGGCCCGGCGACGGCACATTGCTCGTCGACAAGGGGATGAAGAGCGTCGCCAGCGGCCGCACCATGGAGCAGATCGCCGACGCACCGGATCGCGACGTGTGGCATTCCAATCGCGCCGGCGAGGAAAAGCCGAAATCGACATCGGCCGCAAAGAAGGCGGTAGCGAAGAAAACGACCGCCGCCACGCGCACGAGCGGCGTCAAACGCGGCGCCCTGCCCGATTTCGTTCCGCCGACGCTCGCGACGCTGGCCGATCGGCCGCCCGCCGGCGGGCAATGGCTGCATGAGATCAAGATCGACGGCTATCGCATCTTCGCACGCCGCCGCAACGGCAAGGTCGCGCTGCTGACGCGCAACGCGCTCGATTGGACGGGGCGCTTCAAGCCGATCGCCGAGGCGATCGCGAAGCTGCCGGGCGGCGATGTCGCGCTCGACGGCGAGGTCGCGGTGCTCGATCAGAATGGCGGATCGAGCTTCGCCGCCTTGCAGGATGCGCTGTCGCGCGGCGAGACCAAAGCGATGCGCTACATCGTCTTCGATCTGCTCTATCGCGACGGCGAGGATTGGCGCGGCGCGCCGCTGACCGATCGTAAGGCCGCGTTGCACGACTTGCTGAAGAAAGCGCGCGGACCCCTGGTCTATTCCGATCACGTCGTCGCGCACGGCGGTGAGGTCTTCAACCAAGCCTGCAACATGAGCCTCGAGGGCGTGATATCGAAGCGCGCCGATGCCCCCTATTACGAAGGCCGCACGCGCGATTGGCTCAAGACCAAATGCACGACGCGCCAGGAATTCGTCATCACCGGCTATGTCGACAGCAACGCTCATCGCGGCGTCGGCGCCCTGGCGCTCGGCTATTACGAGGACGAGAAGCTGATCTATGCCGGCCGTGTCGGCACCGGCTTCGATCATCGCACCGCGCTCGATCTCGCCAAGCGGCTGAAGCCGATGATCATCGATCGCGTGCCTTTCGCCGATCTGCCGAGCGCGGCGCGGCGCGGCGTGCATTGGGTCGAGCCCGAGCTGGTTTGCGAGATTGCTTTCCTCAACTGGACGCCGGACGGCGTGCTGCGCCATCCGTCTTTCCAAGGCCTGCGCGAGGACAAGCCGGCAAAGAGCGTTAGGCGCGAGCGTGCCGTGCCCACGGGCAAAGTGAAAGAAGCTGACGCGGACGATCCGCCGGCCAAAGCAGCGCAGCCGACGACTCCCGCGCGCAAAGGGCTCGAGAAAATTGAAGGGGTCGCGATCTCCCATCCCGATCGCGTGATCTTTCCCGATCTCGGCATCACCAAGCGGCAGCTCATCGAATATTACGCCGGCATCGCCGAGTGGATCCTGCCGCATATCGCCAACCGGCCGCTCAGCCTGTTGCGCTGCCCCGGCGGCATTGCCGGCGAATGCTTCTTCCAAAAGCATTTCGCGACCGGCGTGAAAGGCATCAAGCGCGTCGCGATCAAAGAGAAATCCAAGACCAGCGACTATCTCGTGCTGCGCGACGCGCATGATCTCGTGCTGCTGATCCAGGAAGGCGTCGTGGAGATCCACCCCTGGGGCGCGACGGCCGACGATCCCGACAGTCCCGATCAATTCATCTTCGATTTCGATCCGGCACCCGACCTGCCCTTCACCGCCGTGGTCGATGCCGCAAAGGCGATGCGCGACTATCTCGCGGCAATGAAGATCGAGTCGTTCTGCAAGACGACCGGCGGCAAAGGTCTCCATGTCGTCGCGCCGTTGAAGCGCGATGTCGACTGGGCGGCGCTCAAGGCCTTCACCAAGAAGATCGCCGCGAACTTCGCCAGCGCCGCGCCCGACCGCTTCACCATCAACCCGCTCAAAAGCGAGCGGACCAAACGCATCTTCCTCGATTATTTGCGCAACGATCGGGGCTCGACCGCTGTTGCACCGTATGTTGTGCGTGCTCGGCCGGGAGCAACAATATCTTTGCCGCTCGACTGGAACGACGTTAATGCGCGACTCGATCCTTCGCGCTATACTCTAGCTTCCGTTCCTAAGTTGCTGGCCTCGCGAAAGAATGATCCGTGGGCCGGCATGACCAAGCATCGCCAGACCATCGCCGCGGCGCAGCGCGCGCTGGGTTTGGCGGCGTAGTTTCAAGCGCGTCGCAAAGGACACTGTTATGCCCCACGCTTACTGGTCCGGTTTCTTGCGTTTGTCGCTCGTCTCCTGCCCGATCTATCTCTCGCCCGCGACCAGCGAGCGCGAGCGCATCTCGCTCAATCAGATCAATCCCAAGACCGGCAACCGCATCCGCTTGCAGCCGGTCGACGCCGAGACCGGCGAAGAGCTCGACCGCGCCGATCTGATCCGCGGCTATGAGGTCGAGAAAGGCCGATTCATCGAGATCACCAAGGACGAGCTTGCGAGCCTGAAGCTCGATTCCTCGCGCGTGCTCGAGCTGTCGCGCTTCGTCGAGCGCGAGAGCATCAACGAGCTCTATCTCGATACGCCTTATTATGTTTATCCGGAGAACGCGCAGGCCGAGGAAGCCTATCACGTCATCGCCGCGGCACTCGTCGAGACCGATCGCATCGGCATCGGCCGCATCGTCATGTCGCAGCGCGAACGACCGGTGGCGCTGCAGCCTTTCGACAAGGGCCTCCTGCTCTCGACCTTGCATACCGCCGAGGAAGTCCGGCTGGCGGAATTCGACACGCCGAAAAACAAGCTCGATCCGCAGATGGTCGAGATCGCCACCACCATCGTCGAGCGTCTCGCCGGCAAATTCGAGCCCAAGGGTTTCCGCGACCAGTATCAGGACGCGCTACGCGAGCTAGTGGAATCGAAACAGAAGGGCAAGCCGATTCAGCGCGCGAAGATCGAAGAGCCGAGCAGCAATGTCGTCGATCTGATGTCGGTGCTGAAGAAGAGCCTCGCTTCGACCGGCGTCGCCAACGAGAACGAGGGCGAGCGCCAGCCCGCGAAGAAGGCGCGCGGCAAGAAGAGCGATGCCCGGCAGCGCTCGCTGCTGCTGCCGATCGACAGCGGCAAGAAAGGCGCCGCCGCCAAACGCGCGACCGCCGAAAAACCGACGCGCGCGACGACGGCGAAAAAGCGCAAGCGCGCGTAGGAAGCAGCACCTAAGACAAACGGCCCCGGTATCCGGGGCCGTTCGCCTTGGGCCATCGAGCGCAACGCGTCAGCGTGTATTGATGCTCGGATTGACGGCCGGATTGTTGGCCGTCGGATTGTTGATATCCGGGGTCTGGCCGAGCTGATCGTTCATCGTATTCGGGCTGTTGCTGCCGGCGTTCGGGCTCATCCCGACGCCGCTATTCTCATTCGCTCCGATACCGCCAGAACCGAGGCCCGAGGTTGCGCTTGTGCCGGCGCCGGAATTGCTCGATCCGTTGAGCGCGCCGCTTCCGCCGGAACCGTTGAGCGAGCCGGCGCTGCCGCCGATCGCGCCCGCTCCACCCGTTGTCATGCCGCCGGCAGCACCCGTGCCGCCCACGCCCGCGCTTGTGCCCGCACCGGCGCCGCCGGCCCCACCACCTGCGCCAGCGCCTTGCGCGAATGCCGCTACTGGCGCCACAGCCAAGCTCAGCACGAATGCGCTCGTCATGAGATATTGCTTCATCTGCATCCTACTTCCTTTCCGCACCGTCCCGACGGGACAATTCGGATTCAACCAGCGATCCCAGGGACAGTTCCGCACTGATTGACCGCGAGGCCACCTTGCAAAACATCCGCGAGGCGCGTATTTTTCGAGCAGGATCAGCTATGCGGCGAGCGCATTTCATATCAGTTCTCGGCCTTAGCGCAGCCCTCTCGACGGCGACGCTCGCGAGCGCTCCTGCCGCAACTCAAGTGCTGACCTACAACGTCGAACACCCGACCTACGGCAATATTGGCACCTACATAAACACGGTCTCGCAAACCGGAAATAATATCGACGTGCGCACCGATCTTCACATCGCCGTGAAACTGATCGGCATCTCGATGTTCCACCAGGACGCGACTCGTCAAGAGCAATGGCAGAGTCAGCGTCTCGTCGGCTTCCACAGCACGACGGACGATAACGGCACGAATATCAAAGTGTCCGGCAAAGCCGACGGCAGCAATTTCGTCATCGATTCGAGCACCAACGGCAATCTGACGGCGCCGCCTCAGGTCCATCCCTCCAATCCCTGGGCGCCCTTCGTGCTCCAGACCGACATGATGATGTCGACCAAGACGGGCAAGCTCAGCCCGGTTGTCGTCAAGGACACCGGCGAGGTCATGGTGACCTTCGATGGCCGCCCGATGCGCGTCCATCAATGGTTCGTCGACGACGAGAAACATCAGGTCGTTTGGATCGACGAGCAGGGCGTCGTCGTCGCGTTCCAGACCGAGGAACAGGGCGCCCCGATCAACTTCGTCCTCAAGAACGACTCGGCCTCGGCCGATAGCGCGCCCGCTTTCGCGACCCGCTAACGCACGCTCCGCGCCCGATTGACGCGCCCTCCGCGCGAGGGTAACCCCTTGCCATGATCCCGCGTTACAGCCGTCCGGCGATGACCGCCATCTGGGAGCCGGAAAACCGCTTCCGCATCTGGTTCGAGATCGAGGCTCTCGCCTGCGATGCCCTCGCCGAGGCCGGCATCATCCCGAAATCCGCCGCCAAAGCGATCCGCGAGAAAGGCAAGTTCGAGATCGAGCGTATCGACGCGATCGAGCGCGAGATCCATCACGACGTCGTTGCCTTCCTCACCAATCTCGCCGAGCATATCGGCCCCGATGCGCGCTTCCTCCATCAAGGCATGACCTCGAGCGACGTACTCGATACCTGCCTCGCGGTGCAGTTGAAGCAGGCATCCGACATCCTCCTCACCGATCTCGATGCGCTGCTCAAAGTGCTGCAGCGCCGCGCGCACGAGTTCAAGCACACGATCACCATCGGCCGCAGCCACGGCATCCATGCCGAGCCGACGACCTTCGGCGTGAAGCTCGCGGGCTTCTTCGTCGAGTTCAAGCGCGCGCGCCGGCGCCTCGAGACGGCGAAGCACGAAATCTCGACCTGCGCGATCTCCGGCGCCGTCGGCACTTTCGCCAATGTGCCGCCCTCGGTCGAAGAGCATGTCGCGCAGGCACTGGGCCTCAGGCCCGAGCCGGTCTCGACGCAGATCATCCCGCGCGACCGCCACGCGGCGTTCTTCTCGGCGCTCGCGATCATCGCCAGCTCGGTCGAGCGCCTGGCGCTCGAGATTCGCCATCTGCAGCGCACGGAAGTCCGCGAGGCCGAGGAATATTTCGCGCCCGAGCAAAAGGGTTCCTCGGCGATGCCGCATAAGCGCAACCCGGTGCTGTCGGAGAATCTGACCGGCCTCGCGCGGCTCGTGCGCTCGCATGTCGTGCCGGCGCTCGAGAACGTCGCGCTCTGGCACGAGCGCGACATCTCGCATTCCTCGGTCGAGCGCGTCATCGGCCCCGACGCGACCATCGCGCTCGATTTCGCGCTCGCGCGGCTCGCCACGCTGGTCGATCGCCTGCTCGTCTATCCCGACGCGATGAAGCGCAATCTCGACAAGCTCGGCGGGCTGCATAATTCACAGCGCGTGCTCTTGGCGCTGACGCAAGCCGGCATGAGCCGCGAGGATGCGTATCGCGCGGTTCAGCGCAACGCGATGCAGGGCTGGGCCGACAAAGGCGATTTTCCCGCACTGCTCAAAGCCGACAAGGACGTCGCCGCCCTGCTCTCGCCGGCGCAGATCGATGCCGCGTTCGATGATACCTATCACCTGAAACACGTCGACACGATCTTCAAGCGCGTGTTCGAGGAAGGCTGAGCCTCTCGTTCCTCGTTACTTCTTCATCGTCATGGCCGGGCTTGACCCGGCCATCCACGAATTTGTCGCAAAGACGTGGATGCCCGGGACAAGCCCGGGCATGACGCTAAAGGATAAAACGCGTGCCTTAACGGCAGCCGCCGAGCTTGCTGTCCTTGTTGGCCACATCGAAAGGCCCCAGCTCTTTCGCCGCGGCTTCCGCGTAGCTCGGATCGGCGAGCTTCTCGCGCGGCGCTGCTTTCGGCAGCATGCCGAAGCGCGCGAACCAATCCTCTTCGTCGACGAGGCTGTCGATGTTGACCCGCCCGTTCGGATCACGCGCCTGCCATGCCATGCGCTCGATCATCGCCGGATCGTTGAGGATTTTGTGGCTCACCAAGGTCGCGGCCATTTCCTGGCGGTTGGCCCCGTGATGATAGGCTTGGCAATATTCGCGGCCGGCGCGCGCCAGGACGGTCATCAGCTTGTGCGCGGCGTCTGAATTCGCCTTCGCCCAATCGGTGTTGATCGTATAGACGACGAGCTCCATCGGCTGCGGTCCGATTTGCGTCGACGGGTCCATCCAGCGCGCGCCGAGCTTGCGGTCGCTGATGAGTTCGCCCCACGGCGGCACGGCGAGCACGGTATCGATCGCCTTGTTGGCAAGCGCCGTCGCCATGTCGGGGAACGGCATGTATTTGTCGTCGATGTCCTTGATGGTAAGGCCGACGGTCTGCAGCAGCTTGCCGACGCTGTAGACCGGCACGCCGGCCGGCGCGACGAAGCCGACGCTGTGGCCTTTCAAATCCTTGACCTCGCGGATTTGATCCTTGAGATCGGGGCGCACCATCAAATCCTGGTAGACCGGCGTCTGGCCTGAATCGAGCACCATGGTGATCGGCAGGCCTTGCGCGATGGCATTGAAATAGACCGCGCCGATGCCGCCATGCAGCAACTGGATCTGACCGGTCGACAGCGAGGCGATAAACTTCGTGGCGGAATCGACGACCTGAATTTCGACGTCGAAACCGGCATCTTTGAGCCAGCCTTTGTCCATCGCATAGAG
>DASXCX010000274.1:0-30157 GCA_036490955.1 Allostellaceae bacterium
CGACGGCACGCGCGCTGCGGCACGCCGATGCAGAGGTCGTTCTGATCGACCGACGCAACCACCACATCTTCCAGCCGCTGCTCTATCAGGTTGCGACGGCGGTCCTTTCGCCGGGCGACATCGCAGCGCCGCTCCGTCAACTCGAAGCGAAGCAGCGAAACCTTACTGTGCTTCTGGCGGACGTTACCGACGTCAGCCTTGCCGACCGCACGATCGACGCCTCGACGCCGGGCGTGGGCATCCGCAAGATCGCGTTCGATTATCTCGTGGTGGCGACCGGCATGCGCCCGAGCTACTTCGGCCACGACGAATTCGCGCCCTACGCACCGGGGCTCAAGAGCCTCGGCGATGCCGAGACGATTCGGGCCAATATCCTGACCGCGTTCGAGCGAGCCGCGGCGACCGAGGATGAGGGCGAACGCGCACGGCAGATGACGTTCGTGCTGGTCGGCGCAGGTCCCACCGGTGTGGAGCTTGCGGCGTCCTTGGCGCAGATGGCGAACGTTACGCTGCGAAACAATTTCCGCCGCATCGATCCGGCGAAGGCCGGCATCATCCTGCTCGATGCATCCAAGCGGATTTTGCCGACTTTTGCCGAGTCCTTGTCGGGCAAGGCGACCAAGCGGCTCGAGAAGCTTGGCGTGAAGGTGATGACAGATGTCAGAGTAGAGCGAGTCGACGAGATGGGCGTGATCGCTGGCGGTGCGAGGATTCCGAGTGCCACGGTGCTGTGGACGGCGGGCGTGACCGCGTCGCCGATTGCGAAGATGCTCGGTACCAAAACCGATCGTGCCGGGCGGGCGCTCGTTGATCCGTTCCTCCGGGTGGTTGACGTGCCCGAAGTGTTCGTCGTTGGGGATGCCGCGTCGCTTACGCAAAACGAGCATCCCGTGCCCGGCGTTGCACAGGTGGCGATTCAGGGAGGGCGGTACGTCGGACGGCTGATCGCGAAAGAGTTGACGGGACGGACGGTCAAACATCCGTTCCGCTATTTCGACAAGGGCAACATGGCCGTCGTCGGCAAGAACTATGCGTTGCTGGAGCGCGGCTGGCTGCGCACAAGCGGCTTCCTGACGTGGCTGGTGTGGGCGTTCGTTCACATTCTATCGCTGCCACAGATGCAGAACCGGGTGCGCGTCCAGCGCCAGTGGCTCTGGTCCTATTTCACGGGTCAGCGCGGCTCGCGTTTGATCCCGGAGATTTCAAGCCCCGCTATTCGTAAGCCTGATCTTGACGCTTCAATGGAAGGGTATCGTGGACATCCAAATGACGGCGCGCCTATACGCGCTCGAACTGCTCATAACTGAGCTGCTCTCGGCGCATCTGCTCACCGTTTCCGATTCGGAGCTTGAGGTGGCCTGGGCGATCGATCACCTCCGCGATGTTGTCGACGCTGCGCCCATCGGAAACAGCGCTGCGGGAGACGTGGTGACGTTGCGTGCGGCCGCAAAAGATGATCTGAGCCGGATTCTCAAGAGAGCCCTCGCGCAAGCAAAACAGGTCGGTCTGCAGCGCTGGGATTCAGGAATCTCTCGCGACAGCAAAACCTGAAGCGGGGCTGGTATGATTCACGCGTATTCCCTCGGCCGCGCCAGGCGATTTTTTCCGAACCAGCTCGCGATCAGGGGCGGCGAGGTGCGCTCGACATTTCGCGATCTCCACGAACGAGTCCAGCGGACGGTCGCCGCGCTAACCGGGCGCGGGCTTGGCCCCGGCGACCGGCTCGCGATCTTGCTACCAAACGAGAGGGAATATCTCGAGCTGGTTTACGCATGCGCATGGCTCGGCGTGATAGCGGTTCCGCTGAACACGCGGCTTGCCCCCGTCGAAATCGATCGCATTCTCGGCGACGCGAACCCGCGGGGACTTATCCGGCACTCATCGCTACCCACGGGATCGGCAGGGTTGCCTTGGCAAATTGCTCTCGACGAGGAACCATTGAATTTGGGGGACGGTGCCGTTCCCGAGCCGATTTACGATCCTGACGCGGTGCTGACCCTGATCTACACCAGCGGCACGACGGGGCATCCGAAAGGCGTCGCACAAACCCACGCCAATATCCTGGCGAACATCGAGCACTGGAATTACTGGATGCCGCATAAGAAGGACGCGGTACATCTTCATGCCGCACCGCTTTTTCATATCGCAGACTTTCCGGTGATGTTTGCGGCGCCCGCGTTCGGCGGTTGCCAAGTGACGATCCCCAAATTCAGCGCACAGCACTTTTGTGAAGCAGTCGAAAGCGAGCGCGTCACACATACCGTTCTCGTGCCGGCGATGCTCAACCTCCTGACTGAATTTGCCCCGCTCAAGGACTACGATCTGACAAGTCTCGAAGAAGTCGCTTACGGTGGATCCCCTATGGCGCCTGAGCTCATCCGCCGGACGCGCGTGTCGCTGCCGGGCTTGCGATTAGTCCAGGGTTACGGGCTCAGCGAAACCGGTTTTCTAACCGCACTCCAGGACGAGGAACATAGCGGGCGCACGATCGCGTCATGTGGCCGGCCGTCTCCGGGCATCGACGTTCAGGTTGTTGACGCCTCCGGCAAGCAAGTTTGCGCGGGAGAAACCGGCGAATTGGTCGCGCGCGGTGCCAACGTGATGCGCGGATATTGGAACAATGCCGCGGCAAGCGCGGCCGCCTTCCGCGACGGGTTCCTGCACACGGGCGACATCGGCTATCAAGACGGTGACGGATATTTCTATGTCCTCGACCGCGCAAAGGACATGATCGTTACCGGAGGCGAGAACGTCTATTCCGGTGAGGTCGAAGCGGTCATTTACGAACACCCATCGGTTCGCGAAGCGGCGGTGTTCGGAATCCCCGATGAAAAATGGGGCGAGATCGTAATGGCCGAAATCGTGCTCAAACCCGGAAAGACCCTCACCGCCGACGGGTTGATTGCTCATTGCCGGCGATCGCTTGCGAACTACAAAATCCCGCGCCGTGTCGAGTTCTCATCAATCGAGTTGCCCAAAAGCGCCAGCGGCAAGATCCTCAAACGCGCCTTGCGCGAGCGCTTCTGGGTTCACGAAGACCGCTCCGTCGGCTGATCGCGGTCTCGAATGCCGCGGAATTTATCAAAATAGGATCGAATTGGCGTAGCGAGCAGTCGGGAGGCTATCTTCAAACGGTCAGGAAGCTTGAACTCGATCAGTAGAGGGTATCATGGACGCCAAGACGGACGATAAAAATGCCGGACAGTGCCCGGTCGTGCATGCGCGCGGCGGCCGCGGCAATCGCGACTGGTGGCCGAACCAGCTCAACGTCCAGATTCTCCATCGCAATTCCGGTTCGTCGGATCCGATGGGCAAGGATTTCGACTACGCCCAGGCGTTCAAGAGCCTCGATCTGAACGCCGTGATCAAGGATCTGCGGGTATTGATGACGGATTCGCAGGATTGGTGGCCGGCCGATTTCGGCCACTATGGCGGCCTGTTCATCCGCATGGCGTGGCACAGCGCCGGCACCTATCGCATCGGCGACGGTCGCGGCGGCGCCGGTGCGGGTCAGCAGCGTTTCGCGCCGCTCAATAGCTGGCCCGATAACGCAAATCTCGACAAGGCACGGCGCCTGCTCTGGCCGATCAAGCAGAAATACGGAAAGAAAACTTCTTGGGCCGACCTTATGGTCCTAGCCGGCAACGTCGCGTTGGAATCGATGGGTTTCAAGACCTTCGGCTTTGGCGGCGGCCGCGCCGACGCGTGGGAACCGGAAGAACTCTATTGGGGCCCGGAAGGTACGTGGCTCGGCGACGAGCGCTATAGCGGCGAGCGTCAACTGGAGAAGCCGCTCGGCGCAGTCCAGATGGGCCTCATCTACGTCAACCCGGAAGGGCCGAACGGCAAGCCCGATCCGGTCGCCGCGGCGAAAGACATTCGCGAGACTTTCGCACGCATGGCGATGAACGACGAAGAGACCGTCGCGCTGATCGCCGGCGGTCACAGCTTCGGCAAAACGCATGGCGCCGGCGATCCATCGCTGATGGGGCCGGAGCCGGAAGGCGGAGCGATCGAGGATCAGGGCCTCGGCTGGAAGAGCAAATTCGGTGCCGGCATCGGCAAGGACGCGATCACCGGCGGTCCCGAAGTCACTTGGTCGCAGACGCCGACCCAGTGGAGCAACCACTTCTTCGATAACCTCTTCAAATACGAATGGGAACTGACCAAGAGCCCCGCCGGCGCTTACCAATGGAAAGCGAAAGGCGCCGATGAGTCGATTCCGGATGCCTTCGACAAATCGAAGAAGCATGTGCCGACGATGCTGACGACGGACCTCGCGTTGCGACAGGATCCCGCTTATGAGAAAATCTCGCGACGCTTCCATGAGAATCCGAATCTATTCGCCGACGCTTTCGCGCGCGCATGGTTCAAGCTCACGCATCGCGACATGGGGCCGATCGCGCGTTATCTCGGCCCGCTGGTGCCGAACGAGACACTGATTTGGCAGGATCCGATCCCTGCCGTTGATCACCCGCTGATCGGCGATCAGGATATCGCGGCGCTGAGAGCGAAGATTCTCGCGTCCGGCCTGTCGGTTTCGCAACTCGTCTCGACCGCTTGGGCGTCGGCCTCGACGTTCCGAGGCTCGGACAAGCGGGGCGGCGCGAATGGCGCGCGCATTCGCCTCGCGCCGCAAAAGGATTGGGAGGTCAATCGACCCGCCGAGCTTAAAATTGTGCTGCAGAAGCTGGAAGCGATCCAAAAAGAGTTCAATGTCTCAGCTTCCGGCGGCAAGAAAGTCTCGCTCGCCGATCTGATCGTGCTCGCCGGCGGTGCTGCGATCGAGAAGGCGGCGAAGGAAGGTGGGCACGAGGTGACGGTGCCGTTCACGCCAGGACGCATGGACGCATCGCAGGATCAGACGGATGCGGATTCGTTTGCGCCGCTCGAGCCGAGCGCGGAAGGATTCCGCAATTACTACCGCGAGGGCGAGCAGCTCCTGGCGCCGGAAGAGGCGCTCGTCGATAAGGCGCAGTTGCTGCGGCTGACGGGCCCGGAGATGACCGTGCTGGTTGGCGGCATGCGCGTCCTGGGTGCGACTGCGGGGCAGGCCAAGCACGGAGTCTTCACGCAAAAGCCGGGAACGCTGACCAATGACTTCTTCATCAATCTGCTCGATATGAGCACGGAATGGCAGCCGGTGGCCGGGTCGCAGAATCTCTATGAAGGGCGCGACCGCAAGACCAAGGCCGCAAAATGGACCGGCACGCGCGTCGACCTGATCTTCGGCTCGCAGTCCCAGCTTCGCGCGCTCGCGGAAGTCTATGCATGTTCCGACTCGAAAGAGAAATTCGTGAAAGACTTCGTCGCAGCCTGGGCCAAGGTGATGGACAGCGACCGCTTCGATCTCGGTTGATCGCTTGGGCTAGGACGATCGTGTTGTGCAAAACACGCGACGAAGAAGATTTCTCGGCACCTCCATGCGGCCGCGCGACATGAGGCGTCTCTTTCAATTTTTTAGCCGCATTGCGGCGTGGCTACCGGCCCCGGAGCTGCCGATCGATCCTGCCGACCATTTCTTCACGATCGACGCCGCGCGTGGCTGCATAACTGGAACCACTATCTCGGTCGAAATCTGGTTCGGGAAGCGACAACTGGCAACGATGGGCCAGCTTCCCCAAGCTCTTCGGCCATATCGTGAAGGTGTTCGCTTGGGCCGCCAATTCTTTGGCGCTCGCCCATGTCGGCAGGACAATTGCCCGATCAGTGAACCAGCATGCCCGAAATGACGGGCTATCGCGAGCGCTCGATCAAATTCGGTTCTGACTTCGAGGCGCCGCCGTTCTCTATCTGATTGTCGATATGCGCGGTGCCCAATCGTCCGCCTGAACCGTCCGTCCAAACCGAGGCGTAGGGCTGCTACGCCCTCGGTTCTTTTTTTGGGTCTAAAGGTTCAAGCGGTCAGTGCGCGACGATTATAAGGTCTGATCTTTGCTAAGTGGTCGACGATTTTAGCAGCGTCGTATCAGAACGGACGAATCGCCAGCGTCCTGACGAAAGGAAGTTCATTTGCACAATAGAGGCTGTTCATGCGCCCAAACACATCCGAAGAAGCCTGGTACGACGACACCCTCCTGGTAGGCAATTCGCAAATCGGCGCGCCCGTGCTGCAAATAGTGGAGAACCTCTGGCGCCCGAGCCCCAATCGTCAACGCGATTCACGCCTACCAGCGATGGAGCGGCATCAACGAAGCGCGGGGCTTGGCTCGAAATTCGTCGCTGCGTGTTTATTGAGTTCCCGCGAGCGCTCGATTCTCGAACGGATCGGCCAAGGAAAGTCGAATAAGGAAATTGCAAAGGATCTCAGCATCGCCCCGGAAACCGTGAAGTCGCACGTCAAAAATATCTTCGTGAAGCTCGCGGTCAAAAAGCGTGCCCAGGCGGTCGCGCGTGCTCAAGGTCTCGGACTCGTCGATGCACTTTCCTGCTATTTCTAACCTGATCGAAGGGACCGCGATGGAACATGCGGCCGAAATCGGGTTCTATGGGCACCGATTGGCATATTTCGGATTTGGCGACCCGACGGCATTCGTGACGCGCTTGGCCAAGACAGCCGGCCAGCTTCCTTATTGATTTGCGGCTCGGGCATTACGATGCCCAACGGCGCCGCGCTGGCTTTTCACGCATGCCCGAACAGATAAGCCCTTTTGCTAGCCATCGTGCGGACGGAGTACGATCGCGCGGCGGATTTTCGGGCTGAGGGCTGCCAAAAAAAGGAGTGAGCAACTCGACGGCAGCTTCGTGTAAAGCGGGGGTATCGCGTCTGCGAAACGCTGTGGCGGCTCGATCGAAATCGAGCGCAAGGGGGAGAATCTCTTGGACTTGGACGACCTGAAGACCCTTGTCGAAGTGGTTGGGTCGGGCGGATTCATCACGGCTGCACGCCGTCTCGGCGTGGCGAAGTCGGTCGTGAGCCGCCGTATCGCTCGCATCGAATCCGATCTCGGAACGCAACTCGTCAACCGTACCACGCGCGGCGTGGCGCCCACCGAAGCCGGTCGCGAACTTGCGGAGCGCGGGAAGCGAATTCTCGTCGAGCTCACGGATGCGAAGGCCGCCGTGGCCGCTCATCGCCAAGGCGTGTCCGGCAGCATTCGAATTTCGCTTCCGTTGTCTTTTGGGATACGCCTTATGGCGCCCGTCGTCGTGACTCTCCGCTCGACCCATCCGCACTTGGAGATAAACGTCAGCTACAGCGATGCCGCCGTCGATCTTCTCGCCGGACGCTTCGATGCCGCGATTCGCATCGGCCATCTGAAGCCTTCGACGCTCGTTGCCCGGCGCATCGCGCCCGTCGCGCTGATTCTCGTTGCCAGTCCCCAATATGTGCAACGCTTTGGAGCTCCAGCGTCGCCATCGGACTTGGCGCGACATGAGTGCATCATTCATTCAGGAGCACCGGAACGGCAGAGTTGGCGATTCCACGATACCAACAAGCGATGGACGATTTCCCCGCGCGGCCACCTCCACCTCGACAACGGCGAAGCTCTCTTACAAGCGGCGGAGGCGGGCCTGGGCATCGCTGCGTTGCCCCATTTCATCGTGTCGGACAGCATCAAGTCGGGCAAACTCGTCGGGCTTTTGGAAGACTATACGCTGCGGGGTGGCGCAATTTATGTGATTCGACCGCCAGGCCGCATGGTTACCCCAAAAGTGCGCGCGCTGATCGAATTGATGGTTCAAAGGTTTGGCGGCAAGCGAACGAGTTAGCTGCTCGTTGCGGTTCGGCGCACGCGAGCCTTCCCTTTCAAGTGCCAGTTTCTTCCAGGGCCGATGCCTAAGGCGTTCTCACACCGCCACTTTCATCGGGCTATCGTTCGCCGATCTCGAACACAGTGTTCGAGTCTTTCGACCTTTTGGCCCGTCGATTGGCCGGCTACCTCAGGCTCGACCGACGCCATGGGATCGGTCGCAGGAGGAGCGGCCGGTCATGAGCACGCAGACGTCCGAGGAAGCTCGCAACGAAGAGGTTATCCGCAGGCTCTATCACCTTGCGGATAGCAACTCGAAGGATACGCCGCAATTCGTCGCACAGTTCGCCGAAGGTGGATATTTCTACGATGTCGGCGCCGGAAAGAAATACTACGGCAACGATATTGGCCTGACCGTCGAGGTGTACGCCACCGCATTTCCCGATATGCACCGTGAGCTTTATCAACTCTATCGGAAGGGAGATCTGGTCGTTGTCGAGCTGTCGCTCAACGGAACGCATAAAGGCGACCTCGTGTTGCCGCCGGGAACGATCCCGGCGACCGGCAAGGAAATCCACGCACCGTGCTGTGATGTTTTCCATTTGAAAGACGGCAAGGTTGTCTCGTTCCATTGCTATGTCGCCGTGCCGATCCTGCTCCAACAGCTCGGTGTGTTCATGAACCTCCAAGCCTCGTTCCGGCACTAAGTGGAAAGGAGGGCGTCTGCCGCTTTGTCCCATCGGCGGGTGCAGATATTTCGGGACGGAAATTCCAAGGAGACAAACATGACACAGAACATGTTCAGGCATTTGGCATCGGGCGTTGTCGTCACGATCGGGCTTCTGTCTGCGGGCGCGGGCTACGCGCAGAGCGATCTCAGTCCGGCCAAGTCGAATTGCGACAGCAAGACAGGCTGCGCAAATTACTCGACCGGGAACGTCACCAGCAAAAATCCGATGCAGCAGACCAACTCGAATTCACCCTATGATCAGGGCGGCACCAATCCAGCCCAGTCGAATTGCGACAGCAAGACGGGCTGTGCGAGCTACTCGACCGGCGACCAGACGAAGGCCAATCCAGCCAACCCAATGCCGCCGCAAAAATAGCGCGTCTTAAGCGCTCGACGTCGTGGCGCCGGCGGGCCTCGCCTCCGGCACGCTCATTTATCCTTACGCCACGGCGAAGCGACGGCGCTGAGCCGGGGCATGGCAGGCCGCGGCTAGACGCGGCAATGAAAAGAAGGTGCCCCCATGTCCACCATTCGCTTCGAGCGAGAGAACGCTATCGGCAGCATCGTTCTCGCCAATCCGCCGTTCAACCGCATCGATGTTCAATTTGCGGAAGCGCTGCAGCGGGCGGTGCACGCGGCGAGCGAAAGCGACATCCGCGTTTTGGTTGTCCGCGCGGAAGGACCGCATTTCAGCTTCGGTGGCGAAGTGCGCGACTGGCCCGGCAGGGACATCAACTGGTTCCGTACCTTCGTGGCGGAAGTCAATCACTCCTATCGCGCGCTTGAGGCGCTGCGCATCCCGACGGTCGCTGTCGTGCAAGGCATGGCGTTTGGCGGCGGGTTCGAGTTGGCGCTCAATTGCGACTTCATCGTCGCCGCCGAGAACGCGGTGTTCCGCTGCGTCGAGGTGACGACGGGGATGCTGCCGCTCGCAGGCGCGCTGCAGCGCCTCGCCGAGCGCGTCGGACGCGGTCGCGCCTCGTGCTTCTCGATGCTGGGCGAGCCGATCCCCGGCACGCTTGCGGGCGCGCTCGGTATCGCGACCCACGTCGTGCCCGAAGCGGAGCTTGGCCGCGCTGCCGAGGCGCTCGCCCAAAAGCTCGCGGTTGGGCCGACGAAGTCTTACGCGGCAACGCGGACGTTGCTCAAGGCCTGGTCGGCAGGCGGCGTGTCCACGGCCGACGCCATGATGCTCGACATCACCATGGATCTTTACGCGACCGAGGATTCCACCCGCGGATTCCAAAATACCGCCGAGGCATTCAATCGCGACGTCGAGCCGCCGGGCATGATTTTCCACGGCCGTTGAGATGCCAGACCGGGTCTAAATGTCCATGAGCGGTGAAATGCAGGCAGACAGCCGAGCGAAACTCGCGGGCGCTTACGATTACATCGTTGTCGGCGCCGGTGCCTCCGGCTCCATCATCGCCGGCGAGTTGTCGAAGACGAGCGCCACAGTCCTCGTCGTCGAATCCGGCGGTGCCGACACGGGTCCCACCGTCAACAACCCGAGCATCTGGTTTTACAACGTCGGCGGTCCGTTGGATTGGAATCTGGCGATCGCGCCCGTTCCCCAACTGAACAATCGCAAGTTCAACATGGCGCTCGGGCGTGTGCTGGGCGGCGGAAGCTCGGTCAACGCGCTGGTGTGGTCGCGCGGTATGGAGCGCGACTATGAGGCGTGGGAACGAAGCGGCGCGAAGAGCTGGGGCTTCAAGGACGTCTTGCCGATCTACAAGGCCCAGGAGGACTGGGAGGGCGGCGCCAACGAGTGGCGCGGTGTTGGCGGTCCCGTTCCCATTCGCACGCCGCACGATCCGCACCCGACAGCCCCCGCCTTCATCGAAGCGGCGCATCGGATGGGGTTTCCCGTCATCGACGACCTAAACGGTCCGATGCGCGAGGGCGTCGGCTACATCAATATGAATATCGCGGCCGATGGCTCGCGGGTGAGCGCGGCGCGCGCCTTCTTGCGGCCGAACTTGGCGCGTCCCAACCTCACCCTCCTGCTGAACGCGACAGCTACCAAGATCGTCTTCGCGGGCGACCGTGCCAGCGGCGTGGAAGTGGCCGTCGACGATGGCTCGCGGCGCATCATGGCAAGCCGCGAAGTGATCCTCGCCGCCGGTGCGATCCATAGTCCGAAGCTTCTCATGCTTTCGGGCGTCGGCGACGCCGCGCAACTGCGCAATCTTGGCATTGAGCCGGTCGCCCATCTACCGGGCGTCGGCCGGAATCTGCACGATCATGTCCTCGTATCGGGGGTTATCTACCAATACAAGGGAAAGATGCCGGATCGTCCCGCGGACAGCAACGCGGTCGAGGCCGAGCTTTACTTCTCGAGCGGCATCGACGGCCATTCGACGGATATCAATCTCGTCCTGGAGCAATTGCCGATTGCGACGCCGGAAGCCGCGGCCCGCTTCGGCGTCCCTCCGCAAGAAGGTTTCACGATCGCGCCTGCCCTCGTTCAACCGACGAGCCGCGGTCGCGTGCGGCTTGCCAGCGCCGATTGGCGCGATGCGCCCATCATCGAGGTCAACCATCTCGGTACCGACCGCGATCTCGCTGCCATTCTGCGCGCCATCGAAGCGGCCCGCGAGCTGGGCAGCCAGGCTGCTTTCGACGGCCTGCGCGAGAGCGAAATCGTTCCGGGTGCCAAAGCCAGGAGCCGGGAGGACCTCATCGACCTCGCACGGACGGGCTCGGCGAGTTTCGGTCACGCCGTGGGCACGGCCAAGATCGGTGCCGATGCCGACGCCGTCGTCGACAGCGCGTTGCGCGTCCACGGCCTTCGCGGTCTGCGCGTGGCCGATGCATCGGTCATGCCTTCGATCGTGTCCGGGCCAACCAATGCGCCGGCCTTCATGATCGGCGGGCGCGCGGCCGAAATGATCAAGGCCGGTGCATAAGGGACGCGCGCTCCACCGCCCCCGCGGCAGCGAGCGACCGCGGGACAAAAACGCGATGGTATAAAAAGCTGACCTAATGACGATAGAAAGCGCTTTATAAGCGCCACACAAGCTTTTGATTTTGCGGTAAAATAATTGGCGTCCCCTGGGGGATTCGAACCCCCGTTACCGCCGTGAGAGGGCGGTGTCCTGGGCCTCTAGACGAAGGGGACCGCGCAGTTCGTCCCTATACCGGCAGCCCCCGACGCTGGCAAGAGGCGGGCATCCCGCGCTGCGTGTCGCGGCCGCCTCAATCGCGGAAATTCACGTATTGCAGCGGCTGCTCGAGCTTTAGTCCGCGCACAAGCGCGATGGCTTCCTGGAGATCGTCGCGTTTTTTGCCGGAGACCCTTAGCTCGTCGCCCTGGATCGCGGTCTGCACCTTGATCTTGCTGTCCTTGATTGCGCGCACGATGCGCTTGCCGAGTTCCTGGTCGATACCTTGGCGCAGCGCCACGACCTGCCGCACGCTTTGTCCGGCGGCTTTCTCCGAATCCTTGAAATCGAGCGCACCGGGATCGACCTTGCGCCGGACCATATGCATGCGCAGCAATTCCTGAACCTGGCGCAGCTTCAGCTCGTCATCGGCGAGAATGGTGAGCGCGCCTTCCGTTCGCTTGACCGAGGACTTACTTTCCTTGAAGTCGAAGCGGGTCGAGATTTCGCGTGCCAGCCCGGCGAGCGCGTTGTCGACCTCGGCCAGGTCGAGCTTGGAGACGATATCGAAACTCGGCATGACCACCCCGCGACGCGATGATGTCGGTCCTGCTGTATAGCTTTCGCGGGCGAATCCGGCCAGCGCGCTCGATCGATCAACCCACGCACCCGCCGTCGAAATTCACGGAGTGATTTCGGATCGGGGCGCGAACTCGTTCACGCTCCGTTAACGATGAAATCGCAGGATAGGCACACCGCTGGGGTTCCTTGAAGGCATTCATTCGATGACAATAATCGCGCTGCCGGGCGCGCTCACCGCCGGAGATCAACGCGCGGTCGTCAGCCTTTCGCCGGGCAGCGCGCGCGAAGTCTGGGCCGAGCGCCGCCATCGGTTGGAACGGAGCGGGCGCTCGTCCAACCCCGGGGGGCATCATGCCAGCTGGGAAGGTCGCATCTTTCAGGCGGCCGCCCTGACCTTCGCCTGGGCAATGCGATTGACCGGCATTTATGCCCGCGGCCGCGGCAACGCGCTGTCGCCGGCGCTGGTCGAGCGTGAGTTTACCTTCGCCGATTTGCCCGCCGCTTTCGACGGCTATCGCATCCTGCAAATCAGCGACCCGCATCTCGATTGCCTACCGGAGTTGGCCGGTGTCGCGCGGCGCCTTGTCAGCGGCGTCAACGTCGACCTTGTCGCGATCACCGGCGACATCCACGGCTCGCCGCGCGCGCCAGTGGCGTGCTCGACGATGCCGCTCGCCGATCTGCTTACCGGCCCAAAGGTGCACGACCGCGTCGTCGCCGTGCTCGGAAATCACGATCCGGCCAGCATGGCCGACGCCCTCGAGCATGTCGGGATCACCGCGCTCGTCAACGAATCGCTGATCATCGAGCGTGGCGGCGAGCGCCTGGTGTTGACGGGGCTCGACGACGTCCATCGCTTCTACACGCCGGCGGCGAGACAAGCACTCTACGAGGCGCCGGCGGGATTCCGCATCGCTTTGGTGCATTCGGCGGAAATCGCCGATCATGCCGCAGCGGCCGGATTCGACCTCTATCTCTGCGGCCACACCCATGGCGGGCAGATTTGCTTGCCGAGCGGCCGTGCAGTGTTCACGCGGCTGCGGCGCTGCCATTTCGGCGCGCGAGGAGAGTGGCGCGCGGGCACGATGATCGGCTATACCAGCAATGGCCTTGGTGTCGGCGAAGTGCCGTTGCGCTTCAATTGCCCGGGCGAAATTGCCGTGGTCACGTTACGACGGGGCCCGACCGGAAGTTAGCCGCTCGAAGATGCTTCGTTGATGATGAAACTCGCGCGATACGCCGCTGGCGTCGTGTTGCTGGCCGCGCTGTTCTATTTTCGGTTGATCGATTTCGACGAGTTGCGCAAAGCCCTGGCGCATCCCGGCCTCTTGGCGCTGACATGGTTGCTTTGCGTGCTGACAATTCCGATCGCTGCGCTGCGCTGGCACGCCTTGCTGCGCTCGCAAGGGCTGGAGCTTCATCTCTGGCATACGATGCGGATCGTCGCGATGGGCGCGTTCTTCGCCACCTTCCTGCCCGGCTCGGCGGGCGGGGATCTGGTGCGCGGCGTCTATATTTATCAGGCGTCGCACGGCCGCCGAACCAGCGCCCTGTTGTCGATCTTCATCGACCGGCTGATCGGTCTCACCGCCTTCGTGATCTTCGGCGTCGCCGCGACGCTGACGCGGCCAGCCTCGGGCTATGGCCTTTTCGAATACAGCATCTTTGCCTTCGCGGCTCTATTCGCGCTGGGTATCGCCGTGCTCTTCATCTTCGGCCATCGCATCGCCCAGCTCGTCAATCGCCTGTTCACCGGACGCTCGCAAAAGATGGCTGCCATCATCGACGACGCCGGCGAAGCGCTGCATCAATATTCGCGGCAGTGGCGCAGCGTGCTGCTCTGTCTTCTTCTATCGCTGATCATCGTGTTCATTATCGCCGTGACCGTGGTGGTGATCGCCGACGCGACCGAATTCGGCGGCCTGAGTCCGGTCGAATACGGCATTGCCGGCGTTTATGCGATGATCGCGAACAGCTTGCCTTTCACGCCGGGTGGGCTCGGTATCGGCGAAGGCGCTTTCGCCTCGGCTTGCGTTGCTCTCGAGCCGACGATCACCGGCATCCCTTATGGCACGATCTTTCTGGTCTTGCGCTGCGTGGTCGTTCTCTCGACCCTGCCGGGTCTCATCGTCTATCTCTTCTGTCCGCAGCGCGCGACCTTGCTCGCGCCGGCGAAAGCCAATCCCTAAAAGCACCGAGGCGGCCGAGGTAACGTGAAGACCGGTCGCATCTTTCTTGCAATCGCCGGCGCCGCCGGCGCGATCTCGGTTGCCGTCGATGCCGCGGCCACGCATCTTCTTGCCGCCGATGCCTATCGCCTCGGTCTTGCCGAGACCGCGTCGCGCTATGGCCTGATCCATGCCGCGGCGCTGGTGGGACTCGTCTTCATCGTTGAGCGCGGCGGCTGGCTGCGTGCTGCCGGCTGGTGCTTCGTTGCCGGGCTGATCCTATTTTGCGGCAGTCTCGATCTGCTTGCAGCGGGCGCGCCGCGTATCGTCGCGCATGCAGCGCCTTGGGGCGGCACGGCCTTCATCCTCGGCTGGCTTGCCATCCTCGTGGCCGCGCTCCGGCCCACGAAAGCCTAGCGCATCGCTGCCGGCACGCTGATGCCGGCTTCCTTGTAAAAGCGTAACGCGCCGGGATGCAGGGCGACGCCGAGCGTCGCGATCGCCTGGCCGGTTACCGCGCGCCAGGCCGGGTTCTTCTCGGCAAGCGGGCCGAGCTGGGACCAGAAAGCCTTGGTCAGCGCATAGGCCGTCGCACTGCTCATGCGGCGCGTCGTGTACATTCCAACCGGGACCGCGACGGTTGCGACGTCGGACTCAAGGTTCGGATAAGTTTCCTTCGGAATTGTTTGCGGAATGATGCTGTCATCGGCTGCGACCATCTTCGCGATGACCGCGGGCGACAGGCTGAGGAACCGGATCGGCGTCGCCTTGGCGATGTCGGCGACGCGGGGAACGGGGAAGCTGCCGGCCATGGCGAGGCCGCCCACCTTGTTGCTCATCACCGCGTCAGGCGCGGCCGCGACGTCGATGTCGAGGAGCTGCACGTTCTTCTCGATGCCGAGTGCTTGCAGTGCACTGAGCGTGACGCGCTGGCTGACACTGGCATTGGCGCCGGGCACAAAAGTATGGCCCGCAAGGTCGGCCATCGATGAAATGCCGCTGTCCTGGCGCACGATCCAATGCACGGTCTGCGCCGGCAGCGGGAAGAGCGCGCGGATGTCGCTATAGGCGCGGTCGCGCTTGAAGGGCTGCGCGCCGTGGCGGGCGCGGATGACGACGCTGCGCGAGGCGGTGAAGATCGTGTTCAGGCCGCTTTTTGGCGCGTCGATGACATTTTGGACCGTGCCCTGGCTCTCTTTGACGTCGAGCGCGAAGGCGCCGTTGGTCGCGAGGGCAATTGCCTCAGAGAACTGTCGCGCAAGCGGGAAATTCGGGTTGTCGGCCTTACCGGCGCGCACCGAAATCTGCGTTGTCTTTTCCTTCGCAGGTGTTCGGCTCGCGGCTTCGGCGCGGCCATGGGCGAGCGCCAGAACGACCCCGCACGCCAAGATCCAAGCGCCCGCCGCTCGTCCGCGTCTTAGGATCACGCCTCGCCACCTGTTCTCGTTTTGCTTGCGTCGCGGAGATCTTGCGACGCAGCCCGAAAGGTCATTCGCTATACCGCTGCCGCCAATGCCCGGCAAGCACGATCAGCCGCAGCGGCGCTCGCGAAAGCGTGAGCCGCGGGGTGTCGCTCGCGGCAAGCAACGCTATGCTGGCGCCGACGAGTCACGTTCCAGCCGTGGCCGCGGCTGCCTACAGCTGCGGCGAGGCATTCTTGTCGAGGCGCTAGGAAAGCAGGAGACGCCATGACGACGCTGCTTTTGACCCACGAAGCCTGCTTGTCGCACGACCCGGGACCGCATCACCCCGAATCGCCTGCGCGGCTTACGGCGGTGCTGGCGGCGCTGGCCGAGCCTGGCTTTGCGAAACTCCTGCGCGGCGAAGCGCCCAAGGCGAGCCTCGAGCAAATCGCGCTGGTTCATCCCGGCGATTTCGCCGAGCGCCTATTGGCCGTTGTGCCGAAGCAAGGCTATGCCGCGATCGATGCCGATACCGTGCTGTCGTCCGGCTCGGGCGAGGCGGCGTTGCGTGCCGCGGGCGCCTGCATCGCTGCGGTCGACGCGGTGATGAAAGGCGAGGCGCAAAATGCCTTTTGCGCCGTGCGCCCGCCCGGGCACCATGCCGAGCCGTACCGCGCGATGGGCTTTTGCCTCTTCAACAACGTCGCGATCGCGGCGGTCCATGCGCGCCGCGCGCACAAGCTCGAGCGCGTCGCGGTGATCGATTTCGATGTTCATCATGGCAATGGGACGCAAGCCGCTTTCGAGCAAGACGGCACGTTGTTCTATGGCTCGACACATCAGATGCCGCTTTATCCCGGGACTGGCGCGGCGGTCGAGCGCGGCGTGGGCAATATCGTCAACGCGCCGCTGCGGCCGATGAGCGGCTCGGATGAATTCCGCAAAGCGTTCTCTACGACAATCCTGCCGGCGCTCGACGCTTTCGAGCCCGAATTGGTCATCATCTCGGCCGGCTTCGATGCGCATCGCGACGATCCGTTGGCGCAGCTGATGCTGGTTGAGGCCGATTACGCCTGGAGCACCGAACGGTTGATTGAGATCGCAAAGAAACATGCGCAGGGGCGGATCGTGTCCTCGCTCGAGGGCGGCTACGATCTCGACGCCCTTGCCGCATCGGCCGCCGCCCATGTTGCGGCGCTCATGGCGGCCTAGCCGGGCAGCGTCTCGATCGATCTCCCCCGCTTGCCCCAAAAGGGGGCGGTCCCCTACATTGTCCGGATGATTGCAGGTAGACATTGATGGCCGATTCGCACCTTCCGGCCGATATGGTGGATATGAGCTTCGAGGCCGCGCTCGCCGAGTTGGAGACGATCGTCAAGCGTCTCGAGACCGGAAACGCCAAGCTCGATGAAGCAATTTCCTCGTACGAGCGTGGGGCACTGTTGAAGCAGCATTGCGAGGCGAAGCTGCGCGAGGCGCAGGCGCGCGTCGACCGCATCGTCATGGGCGCCGATGGGTCTCCCAGCGTCGAGAAGCTTTCACTTGACTGATTTATTCTGGCCGGCCGAAACGCAGCTAAACGATGCGCTCGCCGATACGGTGAGGCTCACCGATGCGGCGCTCGACAAACTCATTCTCGTGCCGCAGGGCCTTGAGGCGCGCGTCTTCGATGCGATGCGCTATGCGTCGTTGGCGCCGGGCAAGAGGCTGCGGCCCTTCCTCGTCCTGGCGAGTGCACAGCTTTTCTCCGTGGCGCGGCGCAGCGCGCTGCAGGTCGCCTGCGCGATCGAGATGGTGCATGCCTATTCGCTGGTGCATGACGATCTTCCGGCGATGGACAACAGCGATTTGCGCCGTGGCCGTCCGACCTGCCACAAGGCGTTCGATGACGCGACGGCCGTACTCGCCGGCGACGGCCTGCTCACCATGGCGTTCGAGGTGCTGGCTCATCCCGACACGCATGGCGATCCCTCGGTGCGCTGCGAGCTCGTGGCGGCGCTCGCTCAGGCGGCCGGCGCCCACGGTATGGTCGGCGGCCAGATGATCGATCTCCTTGCGGAGCATCGCTCTGATCTCGACATCGGCGCAATCACACGGTTGCAGCGTCTCAAGACCGGTGCGCTCATCGCGTTCGCCTGCGAGGCTGGCGCGGTTCTGGGTAAGGCACCCCAGGACGCGCGGCTGGCATTGCGCGGCTACGCGCACGATCTCGGCCTCGCATTTCAGATTGCCGACGATCTCCTCGATGTCGAGGGCTCGGCCGAAGCGACCGGCAAGCCGGTGGGTGCTGACGCCGCTGCCGGCAAAGCCACTTTCGTCTCGATCCTCGGCACCGAACGCGCGCGCGCCCAGGCATCGCTTTTGGTCAACCAAGCCGTCGCACATCTCGAGCCCTTCGAGGATCGAGCCAAGCTGCTGCGCGACGCGGCGCGTTTTGTGATTGATCGCCAAGCATGATGAAACGTCGTTCATTTTTGTTCGCCGCGGCCGCGGCGCTGACGGTCGCGTGGCGGGGGACGAAAAGCCGTGCCGCCACCTCGCCCGCGGCGACGCTCAGCAGCTTCTACGATACCTTGCTCGCCGTGATGAAGGACGGGCCGAAGCTCGGCTTCGCCGGCCGCCGCCAAAAGCTCGCGCCGGCCGTCACGCAGGCGTTCGACCTGCCGCTGATGACCCGGCTCGTCGTCGGCCTGCCGTGGCCGAGCCTCGCCGCGGAGGATCAGAAACAACTGGTTTCGGCCTTCGCCGACTTCAGTATCGCCACCTATGCGAATCAGTTCGATGACTTCTCCGGCGAGAAATTCGAAGTCGACGCAAAAGCGGTGCCTGCGCCGGGTAATGATCTCATCGTCAAAACCCAGCTTATCCAGTCGAATGGCGAACCGGTGCAGCTCGATTACCTGTTGCGCCAAGAGCAGGCTTCGTGGCGCATCATTGACGTCTTTCTCAGCGGGACGATCAGCCAGCTAGCGGCGCGGCGCTCCGAGTTCAGCGGCATTCTGCGCGAGCAGGGCGCGAGCGGCCTGATTGCCGTCCTCAAAGAAAAGACCCGGGGGCTCGCGAGCGCCGACGGCTGAAATGAAAAGCGCGGCTGAAGTCAGCCGCGCTTGGCTTTGATCCCCGGATGACGCCGATCAGTGCGGCGCGCTGGGTGCCGGCCTTGTCGGGGTCGGCGCACCTGGTGCCGCGGGGGGCGCTCCGGGATCGCGATAGAGCTCGTCCATCTCGTTCGAGGTCGGGGCCGCCTCGCCATGGCGCAGTTCGGCGGCGCGGTGCTGACGATAGAGGCTGCGGATTTCGGCGTAGAGATCGATCGCGTTCTTCTGCAGTTCGTCGAGGTTGCTTAGGTTCTGCTCGCGCTGATCGAGCCCTTCCGCACCCCAACGCGAGTAGGTCGCGACATCGGCACCGTAGTCATAAGCGAGGTAGGAGAACGGATCGGCATAGCCATCCGCCACCATGCCGACGACGTCGCGCGGATTTGACGGGCCGAGGACCGGCAGGACGAGGTAGAAGAATTCGGGAACACCGTAATGGGCGAGCGTCTGGCCGAAATCGCCGGACTGTTTTTCGACGCCCCAGCGCGACGCGACGTCGAATACGCCGCCGACGCCGATGGTGCTGTTCAGGACGAAGCGCTCGGCGGTCCAGCCGGCACGCTTGAATTCGGTCTGGAGCAGGTCGTTCGCGAAAATCACCGGCTCGTGGAGATTGCCGAGGAAATTACGAATGGCGTCCTTGCCCGGATCGGGAACGACGTTGTGGTAGACCTGCGCGAAAGGCTTGATCAGCCACTGGTCGAGGAACATGTCGAAAGCGAATATCTGCCGGTTCATCGGCTCGAGCGGATCGTTATTCGCTTCGAATTGGGCGCGGGATGCCGGATCGGCCGGCGGGGTGGCGCAAGCGCTCACCGCCAAAAGCGGGACGAGAGCTGCCAGAATTCTCTTTACGGGATTTGCGACGTCCACGATGGCGGCCAGATGCTTTCGGTTTATCGTGGCTTGCGCGCCACGCTTTACGGGTGCGTATCGTTTACGACCTAGGTTACGAATGCAACAGCAATTTTAACCATCGACTCTATACCCATTACCTTGCGGGACACGCCTTTAAGGAACGGTTAACTCCGCATGCAATTGCAAATATTGGGATATCTCGCCTGGCTTCTACTCGCCGGTAGCGCCATTGGTTGCCTCTACCTGTGGTACGCGTGCAACGCCGTCGCAAAATTCGCACGGCAACCCATGCCGCGGTCGGCGCTGCAGCCGCCGGTCAGCGTTTTGAAGCCGCTGCGCGGCGAAGATCCGGCGCTGGCCGAGAACCTGCGCTCCTTCCTGCGCCAGGATTATCCCACGCTCCAACTGGTCTGCGGCGTCGCCGATGCCGGCGATCCCGCGGCGGTTGTCGTGCGTCAATTGATCGGCGAATTCCCGCATGCCGATATTGCTTTGGTGGTCGATGCGACGCAGCGCGGCACGAATTTGAAGGTCGCGAACCTGCGCAACATGCTTCCCAAAGCCAAGCACGATCTGCTGGTCCTGGCGGATAGCGACATGCGGGTCGGCCCGGACTATCTCGCGGCTGTTACGGCGCCGTTGGTTGCCGATAGCGCGGTCGGTCTCGTTACCTGCCTCTATCGCGCGAGTCCGGCGGGCGGGATTTGGTCCGACCTCGCGAGCCTTCACATCAATCACGGTTTCCTGCCGCAGGCGGTAGTCGGCGAGTCGCTGGGGCAGGGCGCCGGCTGTTTTGGAGCCACCATGGCTTTCGACCGGGCAACGCTCGCCGCGGCCGGCGGGTTTGAGGCGCTCGCCGACATGCTGGCCGACGACCACGCGCTCGGCCAAGCAGTGCGCCGGCTCGGCAAGCGGGTAGCGCTGTCGCCCTATCTCGTCGATGACATCGTCGCCGAGCACAGTTTCCTCGGGCTGTTTCGACACGAATTGCGTTGGGCGCGGACGATCCGGCTGGTCGCCGCGGCGGGTTTCGCCGGCTCGGTGGTGACCTATCCCGTGCCCTTGGCGTTGCTCGCGCTCGGTCTTGCAGCCGAGCCACGCGCGGCGGCGGCCATGCTGGTCCTGGCCCTGATCATGCGGGGCGTTAGCGGCCGCCGGATCGACCGGGCGCTACGGGTCAAAGCCGCGCCGTTCTGGCTGCTTCCCGTTCGCGATCTGTTGTCCTTCGGGGTGTTTGTCGCTAGTTTCCTCGGCCGGAGCGTTGCGTGGCGCGATCGCCGCTTCCGGATCGGTCCGGAGGGGCAACTCATTATCGTTTCAGAGAAATCGCGGAATTAGGCAACGGGAAAAACGGCATGATGAAGACCTTGTTTTTGCAGCCACCGTCTTTCGAGGGCTTCGATGGCGGCGCTGGCTCGCGCTACCAGGCGCGGCGTGAAATCCGCTCCTTCTGGTACCCGACCTGGCTGGCCCAGCCGGCCGCGCTGGTCGCCGGCAGCAAGCTGATCGACGCGCCGCCGGCCGAGATCCAGCTCAACCAGGTGCTGCGGATCGCCAAGGAATACGAGCTGGTGGTGATGCACACCTCGACACCGTCTTTCGCCAACGATGTGAAAGTCGCGCAGGCGATGAAGGATGTGAATCCGAAACTCAAGATCGGCTTCGTCGGCGCCAAGGTCGCGGTCGAGCCGACCGAAAGCCTCGAAGCGGCGGGGACGGCGCTCGATTTCGTCGGGCGCAACGAATTCGATTTCACGATCAAGGAAATTGCCGAAGGCCGCGCTTGGGATGCGATCGACGGCATGAGTTATCGCAATGCCGCCGGCAGCCTCGTTCACAATCGCGAGCGCGCGATTCTCGAGGATATGGACCAGCTCCCTTTCGTGACCGAGGTCTATAAGCGCGATCTCAGGATCGAGGATTACTTCATCGGCTATCTGAAGCATCCCTACATCTCGATCTACACGGGACGCGGCTGCAAATCGCGCTGCACCTTCTGCCTATGGCCGCAGACCGTCGGCGGGCACCGCTATCGCGTGCGCAGCGTCGAGCATGTGATCGAGGAAATTCGTCTCGCAAAACACTACTTCCCGCAGGTGCGCGAGTTTTTCTTCGACGACGACACGTTCACCGACAATCTGCCGCGCGCCGAAGCGATCGCCAAGGAACTCGGCAAGCTCGGCGTGATGTGGTCGTGCAACGCCAAGGCCAATGTGCCGAGGAAGACGCTGGAGGTGTTGAAGGATAACGGGCTGCGCTTGCTGCTCGTCGGCTATGAGTCGGGCAATCAGCAGATCCTGCACAACATCAAGAAGGGCATGCTGATCGACGTTGCCAAGCGCTTCACCAAGGATTGCCACGACGTCGGCGTCACGATTCACGGAACCTTCATTCTCGGCTTGCCCGGCGAGACCAAGGAAACGATCGAAGAGACGATCAAGTTCGCGACCGAGATCAATCCGCATACGATCCAGGTGTCGCTCGCCGCGCCCTATCCGGGTACTTTCCTCTATAAGCAAGCGGTCGAGAATGGCTGGCTCGATGCCAAGCATGCGGAGCTCATCGACGATCACGGCATTCAGATCGCGCCGCTGCATTATCCGCATCTCAGTCACGAAGAGATCTTCGATTCGGTCGAGGTCTTCTATAAGAAGTTCTACTTCCGCGCCGGAAAGATCGCCTCGATCGTCGGCGAGATGGTGCGTAGCCCCGAGATGATGAAGCGCCGCCTCAGGGAAGGCGTCGAATTTTTCCACTTCCTGCGCGAGCGCGAGCTCGCGCATTAAGCGCGGCTACCACGCCTCTCGCGCAGCCATCCGGTCGAGCCGCGGGTGCATGACCGCACGCCAGAGCGGCGGCACGAGCGCCATCGCCATCGTTCCCGCATAGCCTAACGGCAGTTCGGGCGCATCGGCATCGCGACTGAGCCGGGGATAAGCGTGCGTCGGACGGCGATGGTGGTCGCTATGATGTCCCCCATTCATAAGCGCCCAATTGGTAAAGCATGGCGACGCGTTCCAGGAATGCGCGACGCTGAAGGGTTCCGGCCGGCCGTTCGGCAGGATACGCCGCTGCAATCCGTAGTGAACCACGTAGTTGAATATCTCAAGAATGAATACGGCGACGATGCTTTGGAGCGCGAAAAAGATCACCGCTTTGAACCCCCAGGCGATGACGATCGCGAGATAGAGAGCCGCCGATATGGCAATGTAGCGATAGACGCGATTGGTCGCGAAAGGGCGTTCGCGCTCTCCCTCGCACGCCGCGCGGAATTGCCCAATGACGGAGCGCAGGACGAAATGGTAGGCGCTTTCGTCGCGTCGGGCCGTGGCCGGATCGGCCATCGTTCCGGCCAAACGGTGATGCGTGCGGATATGCGACAAACGGAAATGCATGTACGTGGTACTTGCGAGCATGACCAAGCCCCATGCCCGTTCGAGCGGGCGCGGACTGTGAATCATCTCGTGCGCCGCCAGCATCCCGAAAATTCCCGCGACCGTGCCGATCGCCAATGCGAGCCCGATGATCGTTGTTAGTCCGCTATCCGGATGCGCCGCGGCAACAGCGCCCGAAATCGTCACGGCGATCTGCAGGGGGATGTAAAGCCATGGCACGAGATGAGCGCCGAAGCTGTCGCCGTCGGACACGGCAACAGGCGGCGTCGCTCCGAATGCGATATCGCAGATTGCGAAGCACACCGCCAGGAGGGGCAACGTCGCGTAAAGAGCGGGCGTTCCAATGTTACCGGCGAAAGCGACGTAGGACAGAGCTAAAAACGGCACGACGTAAAATCGAACCATCGGGATGCCACCAGTCGAAGCCTCGAACCACGAATTCTCAAATGTTCGATGCCACCATCGTCTCATCATCGCAACGTCGGGTGATGAACAACAAACACAAGGCTGTGACATCGACGTCTCACGTACATGTGATGCTGTGTTTGCGTCGTTATGGCCTGGTCGACGCTTATGGTCTTATTGAAGGCATGAGCTGCTTCGAGGAGTTGCGCATTTCCGGTTTAAGGAGTCGCAAGACCGTCACATCGGCACTTTTGGCGGCATTTGTGTTACTTACCGGTTGCGCGACGCGGCGGATCGTGGCGAATGGCTTCTCCTCAGCGGATCCGGGCGCGGCAGCCCGAGGCGAATATTTGGTGGCCGCCGCCAATTGTGCCGGTTGCCATACCGACAGCGACCATCACGGCGCTCGTTTCGCCGGCGGTAAGGCGATCGAATCGCCTTTTGGCGCCTATTATAGTCGCAACATTACATCCGATCCGGCCAATGGCATCGGCGCGTGGAGCGATGTCGATTTTTTAACGGCGCTGCGGACGGGCGTTTCGCCATCGGGAGCACATTATTTCGCCGCGTTTCCGTTCACGGCCTTCAGCTTGATGACAGATCGCGACATCCTCGACATCAAGGCTTACCTGGCCACGATGCCGCCGTCGGCAACCGTCGACCGTGCGCCCGACGCACCGTTCCCCTTCGATCTGCGCGCGGCCATGGTGCCGTGGCGGGCGCTATTCTTTCGCGAAGGTCCTTTTCTGCCGATAGAAGGGCAGGGCGTGGTCTGGAATCGCGGTGCCTATCTGGCAAGCGCGGTCATTCATTGTGCGGAATGTCATACGCCGCGAAATTTTCTCGGCGGCTTGAAAAGCGGTCGTGGCTTCAGCGGTGCCACGCTCTATGGTCCGGGCGATGTCCACGCCCCGAATATCACCAGCGATCGGCGCGACGGGATCGGTACCTGGTCGCTAGCCGACGTCGAGGCGTTGCTCGATACCGGCATCACGCCGACCGGTGACTTCGTATCCGGTCCGATGGCCGAAGTCGTCGGCGGTACTTCCAAATTGACCGTGGCGGATCGCCATGCCATCGCTGTCTTCGTGAAGTCCTTGCCGCCAATGCCGAGCGATACGCATGACCGTCCTACCGGTGGATAACGATGCGGTATCGATCCGAACCTGGGTCGGCTTCATCGCCATGTGCGTCGGCATGTTCGCCGCAGTACTCGATATTCAGATCGTCGCCAGCTCGCTGCCCGAGATCGGCTTCGCGCTGCATATTCCGTCCGACCGGCTGAGCTGGGTTCAAACGGCCTACCTCATCGCGGAAGTCATCGCCATCCCGCTAACAGGATGGTTGACGCGCCTGTTATCGCTGCGGGTCATGTTCGCTGTTGCGGCCGGCGGATTTACTCTGGCCAGCGCAGGCTGCGCTATCAGTAACGGCTTCGTCCCGCTGATCGTCTTTCGTATCATGCAAGGCTTCTGCGGTGGTGCGATCATTCCCGCCGTGTTCACGTCGGTGTTCGTGCTCTTTCCGCTGCGCGCGCATGTGCGCGCGACTGCGATCGGCGGCTTCTTCGCGGTGCTGGCGCCGACGCTCGGCCCCGTGGTCGGCGGCTACATCACCGAGACCTTCTCGTGGCATTGGCTGTTCTTGATCAATCTCATCCCCGGCCTTGTCGTGTCGACACTCGTGCCGTTGTCGCTTCGTGCGGCGCGCGGTGACAGTTCGCTGCTGCGTCACGTCGATATCCTCAGCCTGGTCCTTGCCGCCCTCTGCCTGACGAGTCTTGAAATTGTCCTGAAGGAAGCCCCAACACGCGGCTGGGGCGACGCGGTGGTGCTTGCGTTGATCGTCCTCTGCGCGGCCGCCGGCGCCGGTTGGATCGTGCACAGCCGTCGCCGGCACGACCCTTTGGTGCGGCTGGACACCTTTCGCGATTTCTCGTTTGCCGTCGGCTGCGGCTATAGCTTCTTGTTCGGCGCCGGACTCTATGGCTCGGTCTATCTGCTGCCGCTGTTTCTCGGCTATGTCCGCCATCACTCGCCGCTGGAAATCGGCACCATCATGTTGGTCAGTGGCGCGTCCCAGCTTTTCGCGGCGCCGATCGCGGCTCCGCTGGAGGCGCGGTATGACCGCCGCTGGCTCGCGGCTTTCGGCTACGGCGTTTTCGGCGCGGGATTGCTGGCCAATGGCTTTGCCACCGC
Organism: Allostellaceae bacterium; assembly: GCA_036490955.1. Taxonomy (GTDB): domain Bacteria; phylum Pseudomonadota; class Alphaproteobacteria; order ATCC43930; family CGMCC-115725; genus CAIKMD01. Next base: position 25,639 of record DASXCX010000274.1, read on the forward strand.
TCAGACGGACTTCGACGGGTTGCTGTGGCCGCAAATCCTGCGCGGGATCGGCGTGATGTTCTGCATCTTGCCGATGACGACGTTGGCGCTGGAGGGGCGGCCGGCAGGAGAGGTGGCGGATGCGAGCGGCCTGTTCAACCTGATGCGCAACCTTGGCGGTGCGATCGGTATCGCGATCATCGACACGATCCTGGAAACGCGTCCGGCTGTCCACGCTCAACAACTGGTCGCGCGTTTGCAGGCTGGCGATCCCGCGGCGGCGCGGCTGGTCGGTCTGTCGACCGAGCGTTTTCACAATGTACCGATCGGTCCCGTGGACGCGGCGACCCAGGAATTCGTTCGCCCGTTAGTCGAGCGAGCCGCTGCCGCGGCGAGCTTCAACGATGCGTATCGGCTTCTCGGGATGCTGTTCATCGTCGCGGTGGCCTTGTTGCCGCTCTTGGTGCGTGCAGGCCGGGACAACGGTGCTGCGGATTGACGGCTGGTCGCTATTTCGGCGGCGCGGGCCGTGTTTTTGGGGCGCCGAGCAGCGCCGGCAGCAGGACGAAGGTGCAGATGAGGGTGAAGGCGAGGGCGAGCATCAAAAGCTTGCCCATATCGGCGGTTCCCGGGTGATTGGAGAGCGCGAGGCTGCCGAAGGCCGTGCCGGTGGTGAGTGCGCTGAAAAGGATGGCGCGCGCGGTGCTCGACTGCAGCAACTCGCCGTTACCGGCACGCCAACGCATCACGAAGTATATGTCGAACGAGACGCCGATGCCGAGGAGCAGCGGCAGGGCGATGATGTTCGCGTAATTGAGCGGCAGACCGACGACGGCGCCAGTGGCAAGCGTCAGCAGCCCGGCGAGCAGCAAGGGCGCCAGAACGAGCGCGACATCGCCAATGCGGCGCAACACGACCAGCAGCAGCACGGCGATCGCGATCAAGGCGATGATGCCCGCCGTCGTGAAGGCGCGCGTCACCGTCGCTGCCGATTCTTGAATCGTGACCGGCGTTCCGGTCGCTTCCGGCGCGATCGTGTGGACTTCGTCGACGAAACGCACGAGCTGGTCGTTGTTGCTCATGTTGCCTTTCGGGAATACCTCGACGCGTGCGCGTCCGTCGCTCGTCACCCAATCGTCCTTCACATCGGCTGGCAGATTCGTCATCGTTACTTTCTGCGGGTCGAGCGATGCCCGCAGCTCGTCGAGCCGGCGCGCGGCGTTGCTCGAAAGGTTTTGGATCAGCGCAGGCAATACCGCGGTGCCGCGCGCCACGGCGGCATCGAGCGCTTTCGAGAGCCGCGCCGCCGCCTGATCGCCCTTCGCGGCGAGCGGCTTCACGTCTTTCGCGAAATTGGCTGTGGCGGTAAGCATCGCCTGATCGGTCGATGGCGGACGAATCGTCGCCGGATAGAGCGATGGCCCGAGCAGCGTTCGCAAATCCTGGATGATCGCGAGCTTCGCGTCCTGATCCTCGGGAATGAACGTGTTGACGGTGATCACTTGGCCGATATCGGGCAGGGCTTCGAGTTTCTTCGCAACCGTATCCGCCGTGGCGATCGACGACTCCAGGACTTCGATCGTATAGGGCGTCGAGCTGGGATCGCCGATTAGATCGAACAGCGTCGCAACCGCTTCGTCGTGGCGGTTCTGCAAGTTAAGCGGATTGAAATCGAAGCGCAGCCAAGGCAGCGCGGCAATCGAGGCAAGCGTCAGCACCGCGCTGGCGAGGATGACCATGCGGCGACGGCCAAGCAGGAAACGGTCGATGGGTGCCGCCCAGCGGAAGCCGACGGGGCGCGCTTCGCCGCCCGTGCGCGAGAGCACCAAGAGCGCCGGCAGCAAAGTAAGATTCAGCGTCAGCGCGATCAGCATTCCGGCGCCGGCGATCTTGCCGAGATCGGAGACGCCGGTGTAGTCGGTCGGCACGAAAGAGAGAAAACCGACCGCGGTCGCCATCGCCGCCACGCTGAGCGGGCCGCCGATGCCGCGGCCGGTGCGGCGGAGTGCCTCGATCATATCATCGACGCGGAAGCGCTCGTCGCGATAGCGCACGCTGAACTGGATGCCGAAATCGACGGCGATGCCGACGAACAGCACGGCGAAGGCAACGGAGATCGGGTTGAGCGCCTGGACGGCGACGGCGGCGAATCCGCCGGTGATGACGAGCCCGACGATCAACGTGCCGAGGATTGCGCCGACGAGCCGCAAAGACTGCAGGCCGAGCAACAGCCAGATGAAAAGCAGGCTGAGCGAGAGCACGGCGGAGAAGGTCGCGCCCTCCGACAGCGACGAAAGCTGCGCGTCCGAGAGCGCAACCTCGCCGGTGATGCGCACGCGCACGCCGCGATCGGGCGTGAGGCCCAGCGACACCGCTTGGGCGCGGATCACGCGCGTCGCGCGTTCGCCGGGTTGCAGCGCGTTGTAATCGAGCACCGGCTGCACCAGGATGAAATGCCGCAACTCGCGCGGATCGGCATTGCGGCCGCTGAGCAGGGTCTGCCATGAGAGCGGCGCGTTTTTGCCCTGCAGCGCAGCCTCGATCGCCGCCGAGATCGCCGTGAAGGGGCTGTCGAGATCGGCGACCGGTACGTCGCCATGCTCGGCGCCCTGAGCCAGAAGATCGAGCGTGCCAAACACGCCGCTAAGGCTCGGATCGGAAGCGAGGGTACCGAGCAGCGGCTGCGCGCCGATCAGTTGATCGGCAAAGTTCTGCAGCTCTTCTTTCGGCATGAACAGCAGCCCGTTCTTCGCGAAAAAATCGCCGCCGCCGGGAATACGAATGGTCTTGAAGAGATCGGGCCGCTGTCCCAGGCGCTCGGCCAGCGCCGCTGTCGCATCGGAAGCCTGGTCCGGCGTCGCGCCGTCGATCACGATCGCCAGCAGGTCGCTGTTTTGCGGAAACGCTGCGTCGAGCGCGTGCTCCTGCTGACGCCAGGGCTGATCGCTCGAGATCAGCTTGCCGAGATCCGTGTCGATGCTGAGATGCGTCGCGGCGTAAAAACCCGCGATGACGGCGAGGGCAAGATACAACGCGGCCACGATGAGGGCATGGCGGCGGCAGGCATCGACGACGCGCGCGGCAAGCTCTCCCATGGCGGCTTAGCTATCGCCGTCGCTTGCCGAAAAACGGATCGCCGCTCGCTCGCTCATGGTGCCCTTAATAAAGCGCCCGCACGTCAGAGCAAGCGTAATTTCGCCCACGACAATTTCGCCGGAGAACTCCGTCGAGCGCTCTTTAGTTCCGCGACGGGGGCGCCGCGAAGCGGAAAAATTCCTCCTGCATCGCGGGCAGGACAAGGATCTCGGGTTTTTTCGGCAAAGTCTCGCGCGACAGGACGATGTGCGGATCCTCGCTATGCTCCACGGGAAAGCGGTCATGCATGCGGTTGAGGAAATTCTGCAATTGGCTCGGGCCGAAATAATGGATCGGGATGATCAGTTGCGGCTTGATCTGATCGATCACCTCGATGATGTCGTACTGCGAAAGCGAATAGGCGCCGTCGATCATCGGCAGCAGCACGTCGATCTGCCCCATCGCTGCGAGGTGCTCCGGCGTCAAGGTATGCTGCAAATGGCTCAGATGCGCGATGCAGAGATCGGCGATCTCGAAGATGAAGATCGAATTGCCGTTGAACTCGGTGCCGCCGTTGAAGAAATTGCGCACGTTGGTCGGGATGTTACGGACGCGGACGTCTTTGACGGTCAAATCCCAATGCGCTGGACCCTCCCCCGTATCCCAGCCGCGCAGCACATTGGGAATGCGCGGATCGGGATGGTTGGTGTAATGCGTATCGTGGAAGTGATTCATCGTCGCAATATCGGGCGGGAAGGGCGGCGGGAAATAGTCGTTGAGGTCGGTCACGGCAGTGACGCCTTGGGGGCTTTTCAGCAGTACGCTCGCATGCCCGATGAAAGTGAGATCGACATTGCCGGCGACGGCGTCGGCCAACGTGTAATGCGCCAGCATCAAGCGTGGCCGCGGCCGCAGCGCGATGTTGGGCTCGCAACCAGCGGCAAAGGCATAAGCGGGCAGCAGGAACGCGATACCGAAAAGCCACGATGCGATGCGTCGGAACATCGATGCCTCCAGCCAGAGCGCCGGCCGTTATTATGCGGCGATCAGGCGCGGCGGCGCCAGGGCGCGGCGCGGAGATTTTGCTATCGGAATTTTCGTTGCTTCGGGCGCGGTTGGGTTGTTTGCTAACGAAGAATTGAACGAGGATCTGATGTCTCCTTCGCCGCGCGCCACGATTTTGCAGCTCGCCGCCGCGCTCGATGCCGGCAAGACGAGCAGCCGCGCGCTTGCCGACGAAGCGCTGTCGCGGATCGCCGATCCGGCGGGTGAGGGCGGGCGCAGCTTCACGAAGGTCTACGCCGAGCAAGCGCGGCAGGCGGCCGATGCGCAGGACGCGCTGCGCCGGGCGGGCTATCGGCCGTCGCTGCTCGCGGGTCTGCCGGTCTCGATCAAGGACCTTTTCGACGTGGCGGGCGAGCGCACTCTCGCCGGTTCGAAAGCGCGCGATGATGCGCCGGTCGCG
>DASXCX010000275.1:0-14723 GCA_036490955.1 Allostellaceae bacterium
AGCCAGATGAAATCGCCGCTCCGGTCGTACACGGTCGCAACCAGCGGCACGCCGAGCGCGCTCACGCCAAGCGACAGCAGAAATTTCGCCCCGAAGGCCGTCGCCCGCCAGCGCGACGGCGTGTAATGCGCCAGCAACGCGTTCTCGGTCGGAGTCGAGATCGCGATCAGGCTGAAGCAGAACAACGCGGCGACGAAGAGCGGCAGATCGAAGAGCCGGATCGCCAGGAACAGCACCGGCACCTGCACCGCCCAGCAGAGGAGATAGATGCGCTTCATCGAGAAGCGATCCGCCGCCATGCCGCCCAGGAATTGGAACGCCGCCGAGAGCGCGAAGACGAGGCTCACCATGCCGCCGGTGCCGACGATCCCACCGGCCGTGAGATCGACGAGCCGTATCTCGAAGAGCTTAGGCAGCACACTGGTGAAGGCTTGGAAGACGATGCCGGTCGAAAGCATCGTCACCGACAGCAGCAGGAACACACGCTTTACCTCGGCGCTTGCCGGCTCGGTTTGCGGCCTTGCATCGGTCTTCGCCGCAACGACGCCGCCCCCGTGCACGAGCAGCGCAAGCGCGCCGCCCAACAGCAAGGCGATAACGCCCGGGGCGAGGAAGGCTGCCCGCCAGCCGTAAAGCGCCGAGAGCGTCGCGCCGACGAGTGGTCCGGCGCCGACGCCGATGCTACCGAAGATACCGTTCCAGCCGAGCATGCGGCCGCGATTTTCGGCGTGGCGCACGAGCCAAGCGGTACCGACGGGATGATAGATCGCGCCGAAGAAGCCGATCGCGGCGAGACCGCAAGCGATGCCGAGCGGCCCTTGCGCCAGCCCCGTCGCGATGCCGGCGATGCCGCTGCCGACGAAGAAAAGCACCATCATATGTTCGGCGCTCCAGCGGTCGCCCAGCCAGCCGGCCGGCAATGCAGCGAAGCCATAGAGCACGAGGCCGGGCACCGACAGCCACATGAGTTCGCCATAGGAGAGCGCGAGCTGCTTCTCGAGCGTCAGCACCACGGTTGGATAGAGCAGCATCATCAGATGCGTCAGCGTGTGCCCGACATTGGCGAAGAAAATCGCCCAGCGGACGGAGCTTTTATTCATGAGCCGATTTTAGCGACTCATCCAGCAGATGCTAAGGACCGTCGCACCCTCGCCCCGCGCCCTTCTACGAGCTCTTCCGCAAGCCCACGCCGCGCGAAATTTCGCTTATCATGCGCATCGTCGATGGACGCCGGCTGGTTCTGTAGATTCTAAATCTCATCCAACAACCGCTTCGGGTCGCCGCCGGTTTCGCGCACCACCCATTCGAGGAAGTCGCGATTGCCCTCGACCACGGGCAGCGCTTCGATACAGGGGCAATCATAGGAATGCAGCGCCTTTGCACGCTCGATCAGGCGCTCGAGCTTCTGCTCGGTGGTTTTGAGGATCAGCACCGCCTCACTTGCCTCCTCGACCTTGCTTTGCCAGCGGAAGATCGAGGTCGCGCCGGGCAGGATATTGGCGCAGGCGGCGAGCTGCTCCTCGACGAGCCGGCGCCCGATCTCCCTGGCCTCGTCGGAATCGGCGGCGGTCACATAGACGAACATCACCGGCATGGCGGCCCTCTCATGCGACTCGACGAGTCGGGTTGAACGGGTTTAGCATACGTCAAGGGAGAACTTGCGCATGAACCTTGTGATGCTCGACACGCGGCGTCACGCGCCGACGGCTATCCAGCGCGCTTGGCTGAAGCGTGGTCTGGACCAACCCGGCGGCAAGCTGCCCCTTTTCGACGAATATGGACAGCATATCGATCCGCGCACCGTTCGTGCCTGCATCGACCAAGGCTGGGCCGAGCCTTGGTATCCAAACCCGCTCAAACCCGATTGGATGGTCTGTAAGCTGACCACACGCGGCCGCGTCGTCGCCCTGCGCCCGCCAACCGTTCATTCAAGTCATATTGCAGAAGTTTTGTCTATCTAGCCTTTTATACAGCTTATTTTCTCATCATTCCGTGCACGCCCAGACCGCGCGGCAGGCTAAGGGCGAAAAGCCCTGTCAGCAGGGCGAGGCCGACATCAATCCGGAAGATCACATGGATCGCGCCGGCAAACGCCTCGAGCAGGGGGCCGTATTGCGCCGGGCTTAAGGTCTGGCGGAGATTGGGGTCGAGGATCCGACTGACGACGTCGCCACCGGCGCCTTCGAGATGCCCGCCGAGCGCGGCGTTCACGATGCCGCCAAAGACAGCCGTTCCGATCGATTGACCGATGATACGCGAGTAGTTGAAGGTCGCTGTAACCAGCCCGCGCTGATGCCAGTCGACATTCGCCTGGATAGCGACGAAAAAGCCCATATTGGTCAGCCCCATGCCGAGCCCGATGAGAAAGGAGCTGGCGATCGCCCAATTGGCGCCGAGCGAGAGGCTGAGAAGTGCCATCATCGCCGCGCCCGCGATCAGCACAATCGAGCCGATGCTCGACGATCGCCGGAAGGACATCCGCAGCAACGCACGGCCGGCGATGAACCCGCCGGTCGGCCAGGCAAAGGACATGGCAGTGAGCGCAAGACCGGCGTGGACCGGGCTCTCGCCCATGACCCCCTGGATGAAGGCCGGCAGGAAAGCCGTCACCGCCATTTGCATGCCACCGAGCGACGCGCTCATTGCGTTGGCGAGCACGACGACACGATTACGCCAGATATCGAGCGGCAGAATCGGTTCGCGTGCCCGCTTCTCTTGCAGCAACAGCAGCACGAAAGCGATGAACGCGCTGGCGAGGAACAGGGCGATCGTGCTGCCCGGCAAAGTCGCGGCGCGCGTCAGCGCATACATCAGAAAAAAAGTGGCGAGCGCCATCAGCAACGAGCCGAGGTAATCGATCTTGTGCGGATGCAGTTCGACGTCCTCGACGAAGGTCGCCTCGAGCATCGCGACGATGAGCACGCAGAGCGGCAGATTGACCCAGAAGACCCACGGCCACGGCCAATGCGCAACGATAAAGGCGCCGGCGAGCGGCCCGACGAAGGCCGCGGTCGCGAAAGTGCCGGAGATGTAGCCCTGCACTTTGGCACGCTCGGCCGGCGGATAAAGATCGCTGACCATGGTCTGCGAGACCACAGCGAGCGAGCCACCACCTAATCCTTGCACGACTCGGAAGGCGATCAGCGTTGGCATGCTCCAGGCAAAGCCGCAGAGCAGCGAGCCGATGACGAAGAAAAAGAGCCCGAAATAGAGCACGCGCTTACGGCCGTAGAAATCGCAGAGCCGGCCATAGATCGGCACCGTCACGCCCTGGGTCAGCAGATAGGCGGTGAAGACCCAGGAGAAGAGATCGAAATCACCGAGCGAACCGACGATAGTCGGCATGGCGGTCGCGACGATCGTCACCTCGATCGCCGAGACGAAGCTGATGATCATCGCGGCAACGAAAATCCAGCGCCGTCTTGCTGCGGAAATCGGCTCGGGCATCTTATTCGAACATCTGCTGGTAAAAGATGGTCGGGCAGGCGAGATTCGAACTCGCGACCCTCAGCACCCCATGCTGATGCGCTACCAGGCTGCGCTACTGCCCGCCACGCCGAAAACCTAGGAACAACGCGGGATTACGTCAATACATGCGTTCTCGCTTCGGTCAGAACGGCGCTTCATGGCGGGCAAAAATTAGCGCTCGCCGATCTGACCCCGTACCCGCGCGCGTTCCCTGATGCCGCGTACGTGCATTTTTCTGATCAAGACTGAGTGATCAAGACGGGCGCGATGCGATACCGATGAACGCATTCCTTGCGAATCATCACAGAATCCCTACCTACTTGCGGTTAGGCCTACGCTCTTCCAGCGCTGTTCGGGGATGAGGATGAAATCAGCCGCATTGCTTTCGGTACTATTTTTGCTCGCCGCATGTTCCAGCGATACCGCGGAGAACGAACGCTGTAAACGCGAAGCCCCGGCGAATACCACCGCCCCATGGGGCTATTACCCTGGATACGGATGTGGCGTGATCCCGCGCTCCGTATCAGCCCCCTTCGGCTGAATTATCTTCGAATCCATCAGCGGGACCCGAAGAATTCATCGTCACCAGGCTCACGGGGACGCTCAATCACGCGGCTAAGCCGCCGGCCGGCGCCGATTCGTTCCGCCACCATCCGGTTCGATTGCTTTAGCTGCGTTGCGCTTTTTTGAGGAGATCGCGCAGAGCGACAAGCTCGCCGCGAATCTGCAGCAGCTCGGCACGCAGGTTCTCCGATTTGACGACGCGCGGCGCCGCGGCATTGGGCGGCGGCGGCGCCCGCGGCGGCTCGTCCGTTTTGAGCGCCCCCTCGCGCAGCAGTTTCTGCACGCCCTTGATCGTATAGCCCTGGTCGTAGAGGCAGTTCCGTATCCGACGCAGCAGCACGACATCGTCCGGACGATAGTAGCGCCGTCCGCCGGCGCGCTTCAGCGGCTTGACCTGCGGAAATTTCGATTCCCAGAAGCGCAGAACGTGCTGCGGCACCTCGAGTTCGTCCGCGACCTCGCTGATGGTGCGGAACGCGTCGGCGGATTTGGGTGCGCGACGCGATGGCCGCGGTGTGGGCGAGTCAAACAAGTCGGGTACTCGAACCGTCATGAAGCGCCTGAATTCTTGCTCAATGCGGCGTTGATGTGGTCCTTGAGGACATGCGAGGCGCGGAACACCAAAACGCGCCGCGGATTGATGGGCACTTCCTGTCCGGTCTTCGGGTTGCGGCCGATGCGACGGCCCTTCTTGCGGACTGCGAAACTGCCAAACGACGATATCTTCACCATCTCGCCGCGCGCGAGGGCTTCGGAGATCTCGTTGAGGACGGTTTCAACGAGTTCTGCCGACTCGTTGCGTGACAGTCCGACCTCCTGATACACGGCCTCGCTGAGCTGAGCCCGCGTTACCGTCTGCCCCGCCATGCACTGCCTCCCCCTTTGCTCGGGACATTAAACCGGGCCGGGAAAATTTGCAAATACAGAGAGTTGTGCGTTTTGTTGCGCGCGGTAGATGATTTACCAGCGTACCAAGCTCGCACCCCAGGTAAGACCCCCGCCCATCGCCTCGAGTAAGACGAGCTGACCGGGACGGATTCGGCCCGTGGTTGCGGCTTCCGCGAGGGCCAAAGGCACCGATGCCGCCGAAGTATTCGCGTGGCGGTCGATGGTAACAACAACCTTGTCGCTGCTGAGGCCCAGCTTTTTGCCCATGGCATCGATGATTCGGCGATTGGCCTGATGCGGCACGAGCCAGTCGACATCGCTCGCCTGCAGACCGTTCGCCGCGAGCGCCTCGTCGACCACTTCGGCAAGGCGCCGCACCGCGTGCTTGAAAACTTCTTTGCCTTCCATGCGCAGATGGCCGGATTTGCCGGTTGTCGAGACGCCGCCATCGACATAAAGCAAGTCGTAACCGCTGCCATCGCTATGGAGATGCGTCGAGAGAATGCCGCGTTCCGACGGGCTGCCATTCGACGGCGCGCCCCGGAGCACCAAGGCGCCCGCTCCGTCGCCGAACAGCACGCAAGTGCCGCGATCCTTCCAATCGAGAATGCGCGAGAAGGTCTCGGCGCCGATCACCAACGCGGTCTTGGCCTGGCCCGTGCGCAAGAAATTATCCGCCGTCGCCAAAGCAAAGACGAAGCCGGTGCATACCGCCTGCACGTCAAAGGCAGCACCCTGCTTGACGCCGAGCGCAGCTTGCACCCGTGCCGCCGTCGCGGGAAACGTGTTGTCGGGTGTCGAGGTTGCGAGGACGATGAGATCGACTTCTTCCGGCGCGACATCCGCCGCGGCCAAAGCGTCGCGCGCGGCGTGGAGCGCGAGATCCGAAGTCTTCTCGCTCGGCGCCGCGATATGGCGTTGACGAATGCCGGTGCGCTGCACGATCCATTCGTCCGATGTGTCGATCGTCTTGGCGAGTTCATCATTGGTGAGGACGCGTTCGGGCAAATAGCCCCCGCATCCGAGAATCAGCGAGCGGAAACCCATCTCAGATCGCTGCCGTCTGCGGTTTTTCCGGCAGGTCGGTCACCACGCTCATACGCGCGATATCGTCGCGAATTTTGTCGAGGAAGCCGTTGATCACCATGTCGGCGCCGACGGCGATCGCGCTGGCGAAGCCGAGCTCGTCGGTGCCGCCATGGCTTTTCACCGCGATGCCTTCGAGACCCAGAAAGACGGCGCCGTTATAGCGCCGCACATCGAGGCGCTCGCGCAGCTTCTGCAGCGCCGGCTTGGCGAAGACGTAACCGATCTTCGCGAGGGTCGAGCTCGCGAAGGCGGCGCGCACGAATTCGAGAAAAAGCTTCGCCGTGCCTTCCGCGGTCTTCAGCGCGACGTTGCCCGTGAAGCCGTCAGTCACGACCACATCGGCACTGCCGGCACCGATATCGTCGCCCTCGACGTAGCCGACGAAATTGATCGGACAGCCATTCGCGCGGAGCCGCGCGGCCGCGCCCCGCACGGCGTCGTTGCCTTTCAACTCCTCGGAGCCGATGTTGAGCAACGCCACCGAGGGCCGCGACAGACCGAGCACGGTGCGGGCGAACACTTCGCCCATCAGCGCGAATTGGACAAGATTTTCGACATCGCATTCGACGTTGGCGCCAAGATCGAGCAACACGCTCTCGCCGCGCCGCGTCGGAAAGAACGTCGCGATCGCCGGCCGGTCGATGCCCGGCAGCGTCTTCAGCGCAAATTTCGCCATCGCCATCAGTGCGCCGGTGTTGCCCGCCGACACCATGCACTGTGCTTCCCCCGCCGCGACCGCGTCGAGCGCGAGGCGCATTGACGATTGGCGACCCTGGCGCAAGGCGGTCGAGGGCTTGGTATCGCCCGTGACGAAATTGTCGGTATGGCGGACGGTCGCGCAGTCCTTAAGGATCGGCAGCTTCGCGAGCAATGGCGCGAGACGGCTCTCGACACCGAACAGCAGGAATTGGATTTGCGGGAAACGCTCGCGGGCGATGGCCGCGCCTTTTATGACCGCGTCCGGGGCTTTGTCGCCGCCCATAGCATCGAGCGCGACGACAAGGGGATCGCTCACGCGCTAGGGCCCCTCCCCGCGACGGTCAGGCCGTTTCAGCCGCGACGGGCAGAACCTCGCGTTCACCATAATGGCCGCAGGCCTTGCAGATATGATGGGGACGCTTCATCTCGCCGCAGTTCGAGCACTCGACATAGCTGGCGGCCGCCAAATGATCGTGCGCCCGGCGCATATTGCGGCGCGATTTGGAGGTTTTCTTCTTCGGTACGGCCATGACGATGTTCCTCTGAGGCTCCAAGTCCGGACAGACCGGGCAGAAAGGGAGCTAAGTAGCTAAAAACGTGGCTGAAGGCAACCCGCTAACGGCCTCAGGCCTGTCCGGGTTTCCGCAGTTTGGCCAACGCCGCGAAAGGCGATTCGCGCGGGCTGTGATCTGAAAGGTCGGCCTCTTGCTCGAGGGTTGCGCCCGGCGCCCGCGGAAACGGATCGAGGGCGAGCGAGAGTTGCTGCGCGACTGCCTCGCCGATATCGATCATGCCGTCATCGAGCGGCTCAACCGGCTCGGCATCGCCATCGAGGACGATCTCGCTCGATTCCTCGACCGGCCCATAGATCACCGTAAAGTTTTCCGCGATGCCCGCCGGCACTGGCTCCGCAGTGACCGCACAGGCCTGGGTTAGTTGGGCCTCGAATTCGGCTGCGAGCCGATAATACCCGCCCGCCATCGGCGTTAGCGTCACCTTCGCCTCGATCCGATCGAGCGCCAGCAGATCGAAGCGCTTGGCCAAGGCCGCGCGCTCCTCGGGCTTGGCCGAAATCTCGTATCGCTCGCCGCCCGGGCTCAGACGGAGTCCGTCAACGCGGCGCGAAAATTCCGGAAGATCGTTCATAATTAGCAACTTATTGGATCAAATTTAATGTCATTCTCGAAGAAAGACTCAACGGGCTGCCGGGCAAGTGTCTCGGCTTGCCGGCGCATGTACCGCGCCATTGTGGCCACGGTTTGCGCGCTCGGCTGGACCGTGCCGTAGAGGTTGCGCTTCAACGCCTCACTCAAAAGTTGGTCGTCGCCCTCCAGCCCTTTTTCATAGGCGGCGATGCGACCATAGAACCCTGTCGCCATCTCCTTAACGCGTTTGCCGACGCCCATGTCCGACGCCCCCATCTCGCGCAGCCCGCGGTCAAGATCGGCGAACATCGCGTCGAACAGCGCCTGGGCATATGCCTCCGTGGCCTCGTGCTGGGCTTTCAGCCGGTTCAGAACCAGGAACACATGGAGCGCAATCATCTCGAAGCGGCCGTCGAGCGTATCGGGAACCTCGAGGCGCAGGAAGAAATCAGGCGCGCGCGCTTGCCCGACGATCGACGTATAGGCAGCGTGTGCTTGCGGACGGTAGCGATTGCGGCGGAAAAGCGAAGCGAGCGGCATGATCGGCACGGCTTGTGACAAAAGCGCCGGAGCCCGGCGTCAGGATTGACAGCGCTTGGCAGGCACAGGCATCTTCGCGGCATGATAGATCGGCATTCCGCGCCGCGATACACAGTCTTCCGCTCGTTCGTCTTTGTCGCAGCCTTGGCGACGCTCGCTGGTTGCGGCTTTCCCGTGAATGACCGCGGCAATCTGCCGAAAACCGATCTGCTGGCGCAGATCAAGCCTGGCGTCACCGACAAGAACAGCGTCAAAGCGTTGCTTGGCACGCCTTCGAGCATTGCGGCGTTCGACGGCGACACTTGGTACTACATCAGCAAGGAAGAGCGGCAGATCGCCTTCCTGAAGCCCGAGGTGATGAACCAGCAGGTCTACGTCATCCAGTTCGACAACAAGGGCATCGTGAGCGAGGTCTCGCATAAGGGTCTCGATGACGCGCACGCGATGACGCCGAATCCCGATGCGACTCCGGCACCGGGCCGCGAATACACGTTCCTTGAGCAGCTGATCGGCAATTTCGGCAAGTTCAGTGGCGGCAGCGGCGGCGGCAACACGCCGGGCGGACCGAATACCGGCGGGCCCTGAGCCTTAGACAACCACCTGCGTAAACAAAACGCCGGGCCGAAAAACGGCCCGGCGTTTCACGTTGGCACAGTCAGTGCGCCGCAGCGGCGAGAATAGCCAGCAGCAGGATCGCGACGATATTCGTGATCTTGATCATCGGATTGACGGCCGGGCCGGCGGTGTCCTTGTAGGGATCGCCGACGGTGTCGCCGGTCACCGCCGCCTTATGGGCCTCGGAGCCTTTGCCGCCATAATTGCCGATCTCGATGTACTTTTTGGCATTGTCCCAGGCGCCGCCACCCGAGGTCATCGAGATCGCGACGAAGATGCCGGTCACGATGGTGCCGAGGAGCATTGCGCCAAGAGCGCTGAACGCCGCCGCACGGCCGCCGATCGCATCGATCACGAAGTAGACCACGACCGGCGCGAGCACGGGCAGCAGCGAGGGGATGATCATCTCTTTGATCGCGGCCTTGGTGAGAAGGTCGACGGCGCGGCCGTAATCCGGCTTGCCCGTCCCTTCCATGATGCCCTTGATCTCTTTGAACTGACGCCGCACTTCGACGACAACCGAGCCGGCCGCACGGCCGACCGCGGTCATGCCCATGGCGCCAAAGAGATACGGCAGCAAGCCGCCGATGAAGAGGCCGATCACGACGTACGGATCGTTCAGCGTGAAGTTGACATTGAGGCTCGGGAAGTAGTGGTGCAGATCCTCTGTATAAGCCGCGAACAACACCAGCGAGGCGAGCGCCGCGGAGCCGATCGCATAACCCTTGGTCACGGCCTTGGTCGTATTGCCGACGGCGTCGAGCGCGTCGGTGAATTTGCGCACATCATGCGGCAGTTCCGACATCTCGGCGATGCCGCCGGCATTGTCGGTGACCGGGCCGTAGGCATCGAGCGCCACGATCATGCCGGCGAGCGCGAGCATCGTCGTCGCGGCGACGGCGATGCCGAAGAGGCCGGCCAGCAGATAGGAGGTGATGATCCCGGCGCAGATGACGATGACCGGCAGCGCGGTCGATTCCATCGAGATCGCGAGGCCTTGGATGACGTTCGTGCCGTGGCCCGTGGTCGAGGACGCGGCGATCGAGCGCACCGGGCGGTATTCGGTCGAGGTGTAATACTCGGTGATCCATACCAACAGGCCGGTCACGGCCAGACCCGTCAGCGAGCAGAGATAGAGCGCCTGGCCGGTATAGGGCGTGCCGGCGAGCGGGCCGAAGCCGGTAGTCTCGGCGATAACACCGGCAACCGCGAGAGCGGAGAGGACGCCGGCGGCGATGAGCCCCTTATAAAGCGCGCCCATGATGTTCTGGCTCGTGCCGAGGCGGACGAAATAAGTGCCGATGATCGAGGCGACGATACAGACGCTGCAAATCAAGAGCGGCAGCAACAGCATCGTGTCGCGCAGCGGGCCGGTGAAAAAGATCGCCGCGAGCAGCATGGTCGCAACGACGGTCACGGCATAGGTCTCGAAGAGGTCCGCGGCCATGCCGGCACAATCGCCGACATTGTCGCCGACGTTGTCAGCGATCACGGCCGGGTTGCGCGGATCGTCTTCCGGAATGCCGGCTTCGACCTTGCCGACGAGGTCGGCGCCGACATCGGCACCCTTGGTGAAGATGCCGCCGCCCAAACGTGCGAAGATCGAGATCAGCGAGGCGCCGAAGGACAGCGCGACCAGGGATTCAAGGATCGGCCGCATATCGTCGGTCGGCATCGTCGCACGCAGGAACATGTAGTAGAGCGAGACACCGAGAATGCCGAGGCCGACAACCAGCATCCCCGTGACCGCACCGGCCTTGAAGGATATCGCGAGACCAGCGGCGAGACCGTTGCGCGCGGCCTGAGCGGTGCGCACATTGGCGCGCACCGAGACATTCATGCCGATATAGCCGGCTGCGCCCGAGAGGATTGCGCCGACGAGAAAGCCCAAGGCGGCATGCCAGCCGAGCGTCGCGAAGAGGATGACGAAGATCACGATACCGGCGATGGCGATGGTCGTATATTGCCGGTTGAGATAGGCGCGCGCGCCTTCCTGAATAGCGCTGGCGATCTGCTGCATCCGCTCATTGCCGGCGTCCGCGGCAAGCACCTGCCGGCTCGTCACCAGCCCATAGAGAATTGCCAGCACGCCTGCGCCGATGACCAGCCAATAGGCGATGTTCATTTCTTCTGTCCTCTAGATCGAATCTTCAGTTGGTTTCTTAAGCTTTTCAAAAGCGCGCGGAACATGACAGAACCGCGCCGCTGAGGCAACCCGCGGTTTCTTTGGACGCAGTCCCGAACGGCCCCTAGAATCGGTCCCGATGCCGCCCCACCGCCAGAAATTACTACAACGCGCGCGCGATCTTGTCCCGGCAATTGCCGACTCGGCAGCCGAAGGCGAGCGCGACCGATGCGTGCCGCCACGGATTGTCGCAGCCCTTAAGGAGGCCGGTCTTTTTCGCGCGCTGCAGCCCAGGCGGTGGGGCGGCTATGAACTCCAGCCGACGGCGGTCTACGACGCCGAGATGGCGATCGGCACCGCGGATATGTCGACGGCCTGGATCGTCGGCGTGCTCGGCGTCATCCCCTGGGCGCTCGCGCTGTTCGATGATCGCGCCGGCGAGGACGTCTGGGCCAAGGAGCCGGACAGTCTCGTTTGCTGCGCGATTCGCCGTGCCGGGACGGCCACTCCCGCCGCCGGCGGCTTCCACCTCACCGGCCAGTGGACTTATGCCAGCGGTTGCCAGCATGCCGATTGGGCGCTGCTCGGCGCGGCCGCCGGAGCAACGCCTGAAAACGACTACCTCATGCTGGTGCCGAAACGCGATTTCGCGATCCTCGACACCTGGCACGTTACCGGCCTCAAGGCGACCGGCAGCCACGACGTCGCGGTGAAAGATGCTTTCGTCCCCGCTCACCGCGCGCTGCGCATGACGGAAATCTTTGACTGCACGGGACCGGGTCAGGCAGTGAATACCGCGGCGCTTTATCGCATGCCTTTCGGTCTCGTCTTCGCCGGCGGCGTCGCCAATGCGTCGATCGGGGGACTGCAAGGCATGCTCGATCGCCTCGTCGCCGAGATCGTGGCGCAGCGCGGGCCGCGGCGTCCGGACCCGGATCTCAGCCTCGTGGTCGCGGAAGCGGCGACCACGATCGACGAAGCGAAAGTCGTGGTCGCGCGCAATTTCGCGCGGCTGCTGGAACATGCCGAAGCGAATGAGTTGCCGCCGATCGAAGAGCGGCTGCAGATGAAATATCAGCTATCGCTCAATACCGAGCGCAGCCGGGTTGCCGCCAACAAGCTGCTCGAGGCAAGCGGCGCCTCGGGTCTCTACACCACGCGCCATCCCTACGGCCGCATCGTCACCGACATCACCGCGGCGCGGCAGCACATCACGAACAGCGTGCCGCTGCACGCGCGCGATTGGGGCCAGGTCATGCTCGGCCAGCCGCGGCGGCACGATTTCATGCTGTAGGCTCGTCGACGAGGCTAGGCGCCGATCTCCCGGGGCCGATCCGTGGTGCATGATTTCGAATCGAGCGAAAGAAGCGCGCTACTTCCGCTGCTCGAAGAACTGCTCGATCAGGACTTCGCGGACCACTTTCTCGCCGATTACCGCGTCGGCAATTTTCAGCAGTCGGTCCTTCAGATACATCTCATCGATATCATTGCTCTTCACCCCAGCGCGCTCCTGGAAGAAGACATAGAGGTCGCGCACGAACGCGTCATTGAGCTGCAGCCGCTTCTCTTCGATCGGCTGTTTCTCCTGCCCCTTCACGAGCTCGAGCATCAGCGTGACGCCGATCTGGCGCGTCACCTGATCGCCTTGAATGATCGGGATGAAGATCGGAGGGAAGCGCACATAAGGCGGCGCCCCCGCGATCATCTCAGGTACCGCATCGCGATTCGCGGCCATGGCCGGGAGCGCGAAAGACAAGGCGGCGAAGATCGGTACAATTTTACTAAAAATGCGCATAACCCGCTTTTTCGACCGTGACTGGCTGCCCGTCAGCGCCGAGCATCACAGCGCCCTCGCCCCTCGTCACGCTGCCAACCGCCGTGACCGTGACCCCTGCATCACGCATCGCCGCGCCGACATCCGAGGCACGTCGCGGCGACGCCGTGAAGAGAAGTTCGTAATCATCCCCACCGGCAATTACCGCGCTGTTAAAATTTGGATTTGAGGCGATTGCGGCCCGCGCCGCCGGCGAGAGCGGAAGCTTGTTCACGGGAATGGTCGCGCCGAGCTTCGATGCAGCACAAAGATGACCGAGATCGGCGAGAAAGCCATCGGAGACATCGATCATCGCGCTGGCGATGCCAACGAGCTTCTGCCCCAACGCAATGCGCGGCTGCGGCAGCCGGTACCGGTCCACGAGATAGTCGCGCTGTTCGGCGCTCAGCGCCGCGCCGAGCTCGCCTTTGCGCACGGCAAGACCGAGCGCAGCATCGCCGAGGGTGCCCGAGACATAGACGACGTCGCCGTCCTTGGCGCCGCTCCGCAGGATCGCCTTGTCCCTCGCTATGCGCCCGATCAACGTCGCTGAGAGAGTCGGCGGGCCCGGCGTGCCGCTGCTGTCGCCACCCAAGAGCACGACGCCGAATTTTTTCTGATCCGTGGCGAGCCCTTTCGAGAAGGCATCGAGCCAAGCCTCGCCATGTGTCTTCGGCAGCGCCGTCGTCAGCAGATAGCCGAACGGCGCCGCGCCTTTGGCCGCAAGATCCGACAGGTTGACGCGCAGCAGCCGCTGAGCGACCTGAAACGGCGGGTCGTCGGGGAAATAGTCCACTCCTTCTATGATCGTATCGATGGTGAGGACATATTGCTCGCCCGCCGGTCCATCGATCAGCGCGACATCGTCCGTCAGATCGAGCGCGCCGGGCCCCGCGAGCGGCGCGAAAAAGCGCGCGATGCGCTCGAATTCACTGAGGGGCGGCGTGGTCGGCTTGGTCATCCCGCAAGCCCTCGGATCGGATCGAGCGGGCAAGACGATCGAGCACGCCGTTCACCAGCCCGGGCTCCTTGCCGGCAAAGAATGCATGGGCGATATCGAGATATTCGCTGATGATGACGCGCGCAGGCACATCTGGCCGCGCCAATAACTCGTAAACGGCCACGCGCAAGATCGCGCGCAGGATGATCTCGAGCCGACCGAGCGGCCAATCGGCCGAAAGCGCCGACGACAGGCCACGGTCGATATCCTCGCGCCGCGCCGCCGTGCCCTCGACGAGCTCGGCGAAAAGCTGCTCGTCGGCTTCACCGAAGCTTTCATCCGGTGCGTTGCCGCCGAGATTGTGGCGTGTGAATTCGATAATCGCGGTCGTCGGCGACGTGCCCGTCAAATCGATCTGATAAAGGGCTTGCACCGCAGCGAGCCGCGACGCCGTGCGCCGCCGCCCCGATTCCGCAGCTGGCGCGCGCTTCGGTTGGTCCGGCTTGTTTTCCACCATTGTCATCAAGTCGTGAGGCCGAAGCGGCGTTTCAACTCGACCATCGCCAGACAGGCCTTGGCCGCTTCGCCGCCCTTATTGCGCTTATCCGTCCGCGCCCGGGCCAGCGCCTGATCTTCGTTCTCGACCGTCAGTATGCCGAAACCGATCGCGAGCTTCTGCTCGAGCGCGAGCTGTTGCAGCCCGTGCGCGCTCTCGGTGCAGACATGCTCGTAATGCGTCGTCTCCCCGCGGATGACGCAGCCCAGGGCGATGTAACCGTCATAGGGATTTTTGGAGAGCGCGGCGAAACGGATCGCCGCCGGAATCTCGAAGGCGCC
>DASXCX010000276.1:0-12682 GCA_036490955.1 Allostellaceae bacterium
GCGCTTACGACGTCCGGCGAGGTCAGGCCGCCTGCCGCCGCGCCGGTCGCGCCGCCAGCGATCGCGCCGAGCGCTGGGTTGCCGCCGATCGCGCCGAGCGCCGCACCGCCGGCCGCGCCAATCGCGCCGCCCGTCAGTGCCCGGCAGCCCGGGCTTTCGCCGCAGCCTGCTAGAGCGAGCGAACCGACGACCATCACCGTACCAACCCAAAACCCGCGCATATCAAAACTCCTTCGAACAGGGATGTCTTGTTGCCCAACGTCGACGGCAAAACTTGGTTCCTCGCTAAGGCGTTCTTCCGGAAGCGGAACTGCCCAAAATCGCGGCTCATGAAACAAAAATGACATAAATCTGAAAAAAAAGTGGCACTCCGACGGCCTACCGTATATCTGCGGTCCCATGCATTGCGCGTGGCGAACAGGGTAACGAGAGGGGCATCCTGATGAAGAAATCGATGTTGATGAGCGCGGTTGCGCTGGCGGCGATGGTTATCGCCGGCTCGGCGTCCGCGAAGGATTTGAACGGCGCCGGCGGTACGGCGATTTATCCCGTGCTGGCGAAATGGGCCGATGCCTACAAGCAGGCTACGGGCACGGCGGTCAACTATCAAGCGATCGGCTCGGGCGGCGGCATCCAGCAGATCACCGCGAAGACCGTCGACTTCGCGAATAGCGACAAGCCGCTGACACATGCGGACCTGACCAAGATCAACGCGGTGCAATTCCCGGCGGTGATCATCTCCATCGTCCCGGTGGTGAACGTGCCCGGCATCAAACCGGGCGACATGGTGCTGAGCGGCCCGGTGCTCGCCGACATCTTTCTCGGCAAAGTCGCTTATTGGGACGATGCGGCCATCAAGAAGCTCAATCCCAGCCTGAAGCTGCCCCATCTCGATATCTCGACCGTCCACCGTTCGGACGGTTCGGGCACGACCTTCAACTTCACGAACTATCTTGGCAAGGTCAGCCCGGAATGGGACCAAAAGGTCGGCGCTGACACGGCTGTCGAATGGCCGGGTGGCGTCGGCGGCAAAGGCAATGCCGGCGTCGCTTCCATGGCGCAACAGATCAACGGCGCGATCGGCTACGTCGAATATGCCTACGCCATGGAAAACAAGATGGTCTATACGAAGATGGTCAACGCAGCGGGCAAGACGCTCGATCCGACGATGGACGCCTTCGCGGCCGCGGCGTCGAATGCCGATTTCACCAAGGTGCAGGATTTCTACCTCATCCTCACCAACCAGCCCGGCGATAAGAGCTGGCCGATCACGGCGGCGACCTACATGCTGATGCGGACCGATTATACGGCCGATCAGAATGAGCCGGTGCTGAAGTTCCTCGATTGGTGCCTGAAGAACGGCCAGCAACAAGCGAGCGCGCTCGATTACGTGCCGATGCCCGCAGGCGTCGTCGGCCAGATCGAAGCGAGCTGGTCGCAAGAGTTCAAAGGCCAGGACGGCAAGCCGCTTTGGACTGCCTCAGCCCGCTAACTCGCCCCTCGAGATCAATCTAAGTTGGCGCTTTGAGGCCGGGGCCGGGTCGAAAGACCTGGCCCCTCGCTTTTTAATTTGAATTCCCCGGATCGAAAGACGCGGCTGCTCCCTTTGCCGGCGCGGTAAAGGTTAGCTGTTGCCGTCGCCGCCAAGGAGCAGGGCGGCAAGCCCTAGGAGCGCAACGCTTAACGGGCCGCCGATGGCGGCCCGGGTCAGATCATGCGTGTAGGGAAGAAAACGCAGCAATCCGGCTGGGACAAGGCGAAGGAGCGAGCCGATCCCGATCATCACGCCGGCGAAACCGGCACCATGGCCGAGCAGTTGGATCAACCTGTACATGTTTCGATAGTCGCGCAAAGCCCCTCTTGAATCAACGCGCTTCGGCAGCCGGATCGCTTTGGATCAAACGCTCGAGCGCGCGCAGCCCGTCGGTGAGAGCTGCGGGCCCGGGCTGCAGGATCAGGGCCGATTTGATCTCGTAAAGTCGGCGGTTGCGTATTGCGGGGATCGCATCGAAGCCGGGCCGGGCGGCGACGCGATCGGCATTGAACTTCTTTCCGCACCACGAGCCGATCATGATATCGGGCGAACGTTGCCGCACTTGCTCCGCGCTCACGGTGCGTTCCTGCGCGGATTTCCCCGCAGCGAGCTCCGCGAAAATATCGACGCCGCCGGCGATCGCGATCAACTCCGATACCCAGCCAATGGCCGAAATCATTGGCTCGTCCCATTCCTCGAAATAGATTTTTGGCCGCCGGCGCAAACCGGCGCTGCGCCGCCTTGCGCTCTCGATGTCGGCGGCGAGTTGCTCGGCAAGCTTGGCTGCGCGATCGGCGGCGCCGATGAGAGCGCCGAGTGTGCGGATCATGTCGAGGATCCCGGCGATCGTCCGCTGATTGAAGGCATGCACGGAAACGCCCGCGCGAATGAGCGCAGCGACGATATCCGCCTGCAGATCGGAAAAGGTGAGAACAAGATCGGGATCGAGCGCGAGGATCTTCGGGATGTCGGCGGAGATGAAAGCCGATACGCGGGGCTTTTCCTTACGCGCTTGCGGCGGCCGGACGGTGTAGCCGGAAATGCCGACGATGCGATGCTGCTCCCCCAGCAGATAGAGCGTTTCGGTTGTTTCCTCGGTCAGGCAGACGATGCGCTCGGGCGGATACATGCGAGAAACGTCCTGCAGAGGGGTGACGGCGCGCGACTCTCATATCGATCGACGCAAAGTTCGAGGAACGAAAGGACTCGACCGAGATGACGCCAGCCTGTGTAATAGATCGCCTATTGTCCGGCTAACAGGGCGAGAGGGCCGATCCGAGGAACATGATGTATCGTTCGAATCTGTGTTTCGCCGTCGCGATCTTCCTCGCCGCCGCATCCTGCGCCGCTTCCGTCCGTGCGGCGACGAAAGTCGTGATGATCTACAATGCGACGAGCGCCTATGCCGCGAGCTATGTCGCGGAAGACGAAGGATACTTCGCCAAGCACGGGCTCGATCTCGAATTCTCGCTGACAGGCAACACGACGATGACGCCTGCCGCGCTGATGTCGCAGACGGTTCAGCTCGGCGGCATCACCCCGCCGATGATCCTGCAGGCGAATGAGCAGGGGCTCGACCTCGTCGTCGTCGCAGGTGCCACGACAACGCCCGATCCGGCGGGGACCAGCGGGATGCTTGCGCGCACGGGGAGCGGCATCAAGACGGCGCAGGATCTGATTGGCCGCAAACTCGGCGTCCCGGGCCTGGGCGGCACGCTCGATCTCCTGGCCAAGCAATGGGTCGAGTCGAAAGGCATCGATTACCGCAAGATTAGCTGGGTCGAAGTTCCGTTCACGCGCATGGGCGATACGATGAAGTCCGGGCTCGTCGATGTCGTCGCGGCGATCTTGCCGTTTTACGCGCGCATCGTCGACGCCAAGATCGGCTACGACATCGGCGATCTTTACGCGCCGGTACCGGACGGGACGCTGATGGCGTTCTACGGCGCGAGCCGCGACTGGGCGCGCAACAATCCCGAGGCGATCAAAGCATTTCGCGCGGCGCTGGACGAGGCTATCGCCTTCATTGGCGACCGGTCGCACGAAGCGGCGGTGCAGAACATTCTGACGAAATACTCGAAGCTACCGGTCGGGGCCGAGCCGCCGCCAGTGCCGACGACGCTGCGCGTCCCGGTGAGGCCCGATGCGCTCGCCTTCTGGATCGACGCGATGCACGACCAAGGCCTGATCGGCAAAGACCATCTCGATCCGGCGAGCCTCATCGCGCCTTGATTCGCGCGGTTTTGTAGCCGACGCGGCTTTGCTTTCGGGCGCAAATGGCGCCGGCCGCCGCCAAGGGATGGATCAGCCGCCCGCCGCTTTTTTGCGGTTGGCTTCGAGCCTCGCATCGACGAGCGCCACCTGCGCGTCGATCGCCGCGTTGCGCTTGCCTTTCTGCCACGCGATGAGCTGCACCAGCTTGTCCGCACGCTCGATATAGGGTGCGCCGTTTTGCAGCGCGCGCGCCGCTGAGGCCGGGCGCGTGAGGCTTTGCGCGGCGGCGGCATATTTCTCGAACGGGACGAGGTCTTCACGCTTCGCGCCGAGCTCCACGCAGAGCTCGAACACGAAGTTGTAGACCGCCCGCGCCTCCTCGGGGTTCGCGTTCATGGCTTCTTGCGCGGTGCGCATGCCGTCCTTGGTGACGCAGCGATAATTGCCGGCGAGCAGCATCGACCATTTGGCCAGCGGCACGAAGATCGACTCATAGGTCTTGAGCTTCACCGGCAGCTCGATCTTGCCTTCAGGCGTGGCGAAGCGCGCCGCATCGACATCCTTTTCCAGCGCGCGAAGGATTTCCGTATCCGCATCACCGGTGAAGCGCGCGCATTTGAAGTTGGTCGGCAACGTAACGAGCAACTCGTTCGCTTTGCCATCGGGTGGGCGGATCGCCTGCGGGTCGGGGCTATTGAGCGTGATCTTCTCGGGTACAACCGAATCCCAGACGCGCGGGTCCGTGAAAGCCGGCTCGAGCGCCTTATGGTCGAGGCCCGGGATGCGTTTCAGATAGGGCAGTGGCGGCATGTTCATGATCGACATGCACGGTACGCGCGCCTTGCCGACCGCATCGAGCAGCTCGCGCACGCCGGGCGAGCGGTATTGCGGCTCTTGCATGCAGAGGCCGATAAGGTCGTATGCCTTGGGATCGACATCTTCGGCGGGACCAGCCGTCACTTTGCCGGGCAGCTTGCGGGATTCGAGCAGTATGGGCTCGCTGCGGCCGCGCACCGGCAGCTTCACCTTGAAGCCCTCGGTGTTGATGAGGTCGGCTTCCGCCGGCAGGCAAACGAGATGGATCGCGTGGCCGCCGAAGAGAAGCTTCGAGGCTAGGAGCGATCCGTAGGATGCACCCATCAGCAGGATTTTGTAGGTCGCCATGCGTCTCTCCCGTTAGCGCGTTTTTGTACGAGCTTCGCCGGAGCCGATGGTATCGCCCGCGCCAGCCGACGCCAATCCACGCAACCAAGCCACAAAAGCACGGCATGTTGCGGGCCTCCGGCCACAAAAAGGACGCACTGTGGTACTATGACAGCCTCCGCCCCCGTGAAGAGGAACCCGCATCCATGAGAGCGCCACTCAGAGCCGTCATCGTGAGTCTCGCTCTCGCGGGAGCATCAATTGGACTCGCGGGCTGCGTGGTTGCGCCCGGCGGCGGTGAAGTCGCGTTCGGATATAGGGACGGTTACTGGGATCGCGGTCACCACTGGCACGCATGGGCAAGCGAGCAGGATGCCGCGCGCTTCCGCGCGTCGGACAGTTCCCATTTTTACAATCGGGGACACGACGAGGATCGTAACCAAGGTTGGAACGACAACGATCGCTACTGGGACCACCGCTGAAAGACGTGACCGATCGTCTTTCATCCTCGGAATCCTCGCTGATTTAACAGCGCAGTTCGTCTCGGTGGAAAGTGCCGGCGACTCAGGGGACGCCGCCGAAACGGCGGCGACTTCTGACCCATCGAGCGTTAAAACTGGTGCTGCCGGAAAGGATTGAACTTTCGACCTCTCCCTTACCAAGGGAGTGCTCTACCACTGAGCTACGGCAGCATGCCCGGTTTCGGAGATTCCAGAAGCCGTGGCGGCCGGAGATACAAGATCGGCCTGCGGCTGGCAAGCTGAGGACCGGGACGTAGCCCGCCGCGCGTTAAGCCGGAGATGGTTAAAATCGGAAAACCATCCCTGTTGCGCTCGGTCCGCGAGATGCGCCGCGTGGCGCACGCGCTGCCCCGGCAAGAGGGTCGCGCATACTCGATCGATACCGGCCGACAAAGTTGCAGTGCGCTGTCGGCATCTGTCGCGAAAGCAATGTTCGCGCACGCAGAAACTTGGTCGCCATCGGCATAAATCGTCAGGGATACACGTTGTCAATGCAGCTTAGAATCGATTATGGCCGACAGGAATTTTGTGATGACGAACGAGCCCGATTTGGAGGATCTGCTGAGCGACGACATCATGGCGCCCGTGTTGCGCAGCGCGCATGTGACGCCAGACGATCTGCGCCGCCAGCTCGCCGCCGCGGTACGCGGCGTGTCTGCCAAGGGCCGCGATCGCGAGGATTGAGCCGTTCTCTGCTTGACGCTGCGGGATGCGGCCCGCATCGTCGTTCCGATGCGCAATGACCCCAGCGACAAGCAGAAAGAACCGCCACGCCGCAGCGAGGCGGGCGAGCGCGCCGCCGCGGAGCGCGAGGCGCGGCTAGCCGCCGCGCTCCGGGCCAACCTCCGCCGCCGCAAGGCCCAACCACGCGATGCGCAAGCCCGCGAGCGCGATGCCGCGCCCACGGCCGACGACGCAAAGTCCTGATATAACCCGTTGATTTTATGGGACTTGAGCCTGGCATCGCATTCGATTACAACCCCCTCAGCCCGGACGAGGCGTAACCCCGGACCCGTAGCCAAGTGATCTGAGCTTATGGACAGGATTCGCATCCGCGGCGGGAAACCGCTTTCCGGAACCATTCCCATCGGCGGTGCCAAGAACGCGGCGCTGCCGCTGATGACGGCCGCGCTCCTCAGCGAGGAACCGCTAACTTTGCGGCATGTGCCGGTATTGGCCGATATCACCACGCTCTCGCATCTGCTCGTCCAGCATGGCGCGGCGGTGACCATGGTCGGGGCGCGCACGCCGCACGAACATGGTCATGCGCTGAAGATCGATGCGGGCAATATCATCTCGACCACCGCGCCCTACGATCTCGTGCGCAAGATGCGTGCCTCCGTGTTGGTGCTCGGGCCGCTGTTGGCGCGCTGCGGCGAGGCGCGGGTGTCGCTGCCCGGCGGTTGCGCCATTGGTACGCGGCCGGTCGATCTGCACATCAAGGGCCTGGAAGCGCTGGGCGCGAAGATCGAGCTGAAACAGGGCTATATGCAGGCCTTGGCGCCGCAAGGCCTCAAGGGTGCGCAGTTTATTTTTCCCAAGGTCTCGGTCGGCGCGACCGAGAATCTGCTGATGGCGGCGTCGCTGGCCGAGGGCGAGACCGTGCTGGTCAATGCGGCCCGCGAGCCCGAGATCGTCGATCTCGCCGTCTGCCTCAATGCCATGGGCGCCAAGATCAGCGGTGCCGGTAGCGACCGGATCACCATCACCGGCGTCAAAAAGCTGCATGGCGCCGAGCATCCCGTCGTGCCTGACCGGATCGAGACCGGCACCTATCTAATGGCGGCGGCGATCACCGGCGGCGATATCGAGCTGGCCGGAGCGCGCTACGACCTCGTCGCCGCGGTGGCCAAAACGCTGGCCGGCGCCGGGGTCGAGGTCGCCGAGACCAACCGTGGCATCTCCGTCAGGCGCCGCAACGGCGAGCTCAAAGGCGTCGACGTGATGACCGAGCCGTTCCCCGGCTTTCCGACCGATCTTCAGGCGCAGATGATGGCGCTGATGAGCAAGGCGGAAGGCGCGGCGATGATCACGGAGACGATCTTCGAGAACCGCTTCATGCATGTGCCCGAGCTCTGCCGCATGGGCGCGAATATCAATGTGCATGGCGCCTCCGCGATGGTGCGCGGCGTGCCGCATTTGACCGGCGCCGAAGTGATGGCGACCGATCTGCGCGCCTCGGTATCGCTGGTGCTGGCTGGCCTCGCGGCGGAGGGTGAGACCATCGTCAACCGCATCTATCACCTCGATCGCGGTTACGAGCGGCTCGAGGAGAAGCTCGCGGCATGCGGCGCCGAGATCGAGCGGCTCGCCGATGATTAGGGGCACGCCATGACGGCGCTGAAGCTGCGCGCCGCCGATGCCGAGGATCTCGCGGTTCTCTCGGCGATCTTGCAGGATTCGCTCGTCACCATCGGCGAGATGGCCTATCTGCCCGACGAGCGCCGCTTCGCGCTGGTTGCGAATCGCTTCAAATGGGAGCCGCAAGCGGGTCCGGCCCAAGCCAAGGCGGAGCGCGTGCTCACGGGCCTCTGCATCGACGGCGTAGAAACCGTGAGCCGGCGCGGCTTCTCGCCGCGCGACGGTGACCGCATCCTGTCGCTGCTGGCGCTGCGCATGGAAGGCGATGGGACCCCGGCAACGCTTATCCTCGATTTCGCCGGCGGCAGCTCCGTGCGGCTGGAAGTCGGTCAGGTCCTGTGCCATCTAGATGATCTCGGCGAGCCCTGGCCGACGCGCTGGCGGCCGAAGCATCCGGTCGCGGATGCGGGCTGAGCGGCGTATTTTCTTCGAGGAGCAAGTCTTTGTCCGTGCGCGGTAATGAAACGCTGGTCCTGGCGCTGCCCCGAGGGCGCATCCTCGAGGAGGTGACGCCGTTGTTGAAGCGCGCCGGCATTGCGATCGAGCCGGCTTTCGACGATCCGTCGTCGCGTCAGCTCCGCTTCAAGACCAATCACGCCGGGCTCGACGTCATTCGCGTGCGCAGTTTCGACGTCGCGACCTTCGTCGCTTTCGGCGCGGCGCAGCTTGGTGTCGCCGGCAGCGACGTGCTGATGGAATTCTCTTATCCCGAAATCTACGTGCCGCTCGATTTGAATATCGGCCGCTGCCGGCTCGTGGTCGCCGCGCCGAAAGAGGATGCTCAACGCGACGATCCTTCGCGCTGGAGCCACGTCCGTATCGCGACGAAATATCCCGAGATGACGCGGCGGCATTTCGCGCAACGCGGCGTGCAAGCCGAATGCATCGTTTTGAACGGCGCGATGGAGCTGGCCCCGAGAATGGGACTCGCCCGCCAGATCGTCGATCTCGTCGCGACCGGCAGCACCTTGCGCGCCAACGGCCTCATCGAGATCGAGCATATCGCCGATATCACGTCGCGTTTCGTCGTCAACCGCACGGCGCTGAAGACGCGCGCGGCCGAGGTGAATGGCTGGATCGAGCGCTTCCGCGAGGCGGCCGATGCCGCTTGAGCTCGACAGCGGCGCAAAAGAATTCGCGGCGGCTTTCGCGAAATTTCTCGCCGCCAAGCGCGAGCTCGCGGCCGATGTCGATGCGGCGGCGGCGGCGATCGTCGAGGACGTGCGCAGCCGCGGCGACGAGGCGTTGATCGCGCAGACGAAGCGCCTCGACAAGCTCGACCTTACGCCCGCGACCTTGCGCGTGACCGATGCCGAGATCGATGCCGCGGTGAAGCAATGCGATCCAACGGCGCTCGCGGCGCTACGCTTCGCCAAGGCGCGGATCGAGGATTATCACAAGAAGCAGTTACCGGCCGATCTCGACTACTCCGATGCAAGCGGCGTGAAGCTCGGCTGGCGTTATCGCGCGATCAGCGCCGTCGGCCTCTACGTGCCTGGCGGCACGGCGGCTTATCCGTCCTCGGTGCTGATGAATGCGGTGCCGGCCAAGGTCGCCGGCGTCACGCGGCTGGTGATGGTGGTGCCGTCGCCCGGCGGCGTGCTCAATCCGCTGGTGCTCGCTGCGGCGCAAATTGCCGGCATTAGCGAGATCTACCGCGTCGGCGGTGCACAGGCGATTGCCGCGCTGGCTTATGGCACCGCAACGATTACGCCGGTCGACAAGATCACCGGCCCCGGCAACGCCTATGTCGCGGCCGCCAAGCGTCGTGTTTTCGGCGCCGTCGGTATCGACATGATTGCCGGCCCGTCGGAGGTCCTGGTGATCGCCGATCGCAACAACGATCCACAATGGATCGCCGCCGATCTCCTGGCACAGGCGGAACACGACACGGCGGCGCAATCGATTCTCATCACCGATGACGGCGGCTTTGCGAGTGCCGTGCGCGAGGCGGTGACGCGCCAGTTGACGCAGCTTCCGCGTGCGACCATCGCAGCCGCGAGCTGGCAGGATCACGGTGCAGTTATCTTGGTGAAAGATCTCGCCGAGGCGCCGGCGCTGGCCGACCGCATCGCGGCCGAGCATGTCGAGCTCGCGGTCGATCAACCGGAGGCTCTGGCCGCGCGCATCACCCATGCGGGCGCGATCTTCTTGGGCCGCCACACGCCCGAAGCGGTCGGCGATTACGTCGCTGGTCCGAATCACGTACTGCCGACGGCGCGTAGCGCGCGTTTCGCCTCGGGCCTCGGCGTGCTCGATTTCATGAAGCGCACGTCGCTGCTGCGATGCGATGCCGCGAGCCTTAAGGCGATCGGTCCGGCGGCGATCGCGCTCGCCGAAGCCGAAGGACTCGATGCGCATGCGCGCTCGGTGAGCCTACGGCTTAATCTCGGCGGCGGCTGAAACACATGGCGCGCGGTGACCAGCGTGTCGCGCAAATCACGCTCGACGAACATACGGTCGTCCGCCGCGATCCCAATATCGAGCATGAGCGTCAGGTCGCGATCGACGATCTGCTCGCCGACAATCATTTCGCGCCGGTATCGGCTATCAAGGGGCCGTTCCATCTCCATTTGGGAGTCACCGAGAACCGCCTGCTGCTCGATATCCGTGATACCAAAGACCAGCCACTTGAGCAGGTCGTGCTGCCGCTCCTGCCGTTCCGCAAGCTGGTCAAAGACTATTTCATGATCTGCGGCAGCTATTACAGCGCCGTGCGCGAGGCGAGTCCGGCCAAGATCGAGGCGATCGATATGGGACGCCGCGGGTTGCACAATGAAGGCAGCGAGAAGCTCGCCGAACGCCTCGCCGACCATGTCGTCATGGACGACAACACCGCGCGGCGGCTTTTCACGTTGCTCTGCGTCCTGCATATCAGGGGCTAGCTGAATGGGGCGGTTGCCGAGTAGCGTGCTCTTCGCCTGTACCCTCAATTCGATCCGCTCGCCGATGGCGGCGGCGCTGATGCGCAGACTGCATGGCCGACGCGTGTTCATCGATTCCGTCGGCGTACGCGCCGCGCCGGCCGACCCCTTCGCGGTCGCGGTGATGGCCGAGATCGGCGTCGATATCAGGGATCATCACGCGAAAAGTTTCGACGAGCTCGAAGACACGTCCTTCGATCTCGTCATCTCGCTCTCGCCCGACGCGCAGCACACCGCGGTCGAGCTGACGCGCAGCGTCGCCTGCGATGTCGAGTTCTGGCCGGTGCTCGATCCGACCGGAATGGAAGGCAACCGTGAAGAGACCCTGAGCGCCTATCGCATGGTGCGCGATCAATTGCAAAAGCGCATTCTCGAGCGATTCCCTGCCGGCGATTCCTAGATGACGCTGATTCTCGCTTCCTCTTCGCCGCGTCGCCGCGAGCTGCTGGCGCAGATCGGCATCGTGCCCGATGTCATCGATCCCGCCGATATCGACGAGACGCCGCAAAGGGACGAGCTGCCGCCGCAACACGCGCAGCGCCTCGCGGCGGAGAAGGCGCAGCTCGTGGCGACGCGTCATCCCGGCACTTTCGTGCTCGGCGCCGATACGGTGGTTGGGTGCGGCCGCCGCATCCTGCCGAAAGCCGTGACGATCGAGCAGGCGCGCGCTTGTCTCACGCTGCTCTCCGGCCGGCGGCATCGCGTTCATGGCGGCGTCGCGCTGGTGACGCCCGGCGGCAAGCTCGTGCAGCGGCGCGTCGTCACGGCGGTGGCGATGAAGCGCTTGTCGCCGCAAGAGCTGGACGCCTATCTCGCGAGCGAAGAGTGGGAAGGCAAAGCCGGCGGCTATGCCATTCAGGGCCTCGCCGCGCGTTTCGTGCGCGAGATCATCGGCTCCTACAGCAACGTCGTCGGCCTGCCGCTTTTCGAGACGGCGATGCTGCTCGAAGGGCAAGGTTTTCGCTGGTGAGCCGAACACTCGCCTGCCAGGTCTCGCCGGGCGAGGTCTGGGCCGCGCTCGAGGAAGACGGCGAGCTGATCGGCCTGCGCGTGGCGCGCGAGGGCGATGTTCTCGGCGGCGTGTTTC
This sequence comes from Allostellaceae bacterium, assembly GCA_036490955.1. Lineage (GTDB taxonomy): Bacteria > Pseudomonadota > Alphaproteobacteria > ATCC43930 > CGMCC-115725 > CAIKMD01. Next base: position 11,785 of record DASXCX010000276.1, read on the forward strand.
TCGGCCGCATCGTCGCGCTGCGCCCGGAATTGCCCGCGGTGCTGGTCGATATCGGCGCCGGCCGCGCAGGCTTTCTCGATGCGCGCGATGTCGATCGCAAGCGTGGCATCGAAGGTCTCACCGAAGGCCAGGCGCTGATCGTCGAGGTGACGAAGGCGGCGCGTGCCGACAAAGCCGCGGGTTTGCGCGTACTGCGCGCCGGCGATGCGCGGCGTGATGCCTGCGAAGCGGCAGCATGCGATGCGACGCCGCCAGCCCGGCTCGATCAGCCGGAGCCGGCCATTGTCCGCGCCGTAAGGCCGCTGCTGAAGGGCGATATCGAGCGCGTCCTCGTCGATGAGCGGGGCGCGATGATTGCGCTGCGCCGAGCGTATCCCGCGTTTGCCGAGCGGCTTGTCTTTTATGGCGACGACATGCCCGTCTTCGAGGGGCTCGGCATTGCCGAGCTGGTCGACGCGGTGCTGCAGCCGCGCGTGGCGCTGCCCGGCGGCGGCGCAATCTTCATCGAGGCAACGCATGCGACGACGATGATCGATGTCGATGGCGGGACGCGCGGTGCGCTGGCAGCCAATCGCATAGCGGCGGCGGCGATCGCGCGTCAGATCGCGCTGCGTAATCTCGCCGGGCCGATCGTCATCGATTTCGTCAACTTGAAGAGCCGAGAGGATCGCGACAAGGTGACGGCGGCGCTCAAAAACGCGCTTGCCGCGAATAACGACGCGCTGGAACTACTGGGCTGGACCAAGCTCGGTCATTTCGAGCTGATCCGGCCGCGGCACGAACCGCCGCTCGCCGAGCTGCTTTTCGAGCAGGCCGCCGACGGCAAGTGGCGCAAGACGGCGCAGACTATCGCGCTTGAGGCCTTGCGCTCGCTTGCGCGCGAAGCGGCGGCGCGGCC
>DASXCX010000277.1:0-2233 GCA_036490955.1 Allostellaceae bacterium
ACGCCCGGATCGGTGTCGGTCGTCTCATGCCCCGAGGCGGTGATGTGACGGGTCATATAAAGGTATTTGAGCGCTTCCATCGTCCAGCCCGGATAATGCGCGATACCTTGGGCGTCGACATTCTGCATCTTGTCCTGATCCGGCCAGCGCTTCGCCCAATCCGTGCGCATCGCGACGAACGCGCCTTTGGGGATCGCGCCGTGCTTGGCCTCCCAAGCCTTCACGTCTTTGAGGGTCAGCACGAAATCGGCGTTCTTGGCGACCTGGCGATGCACGTCGATCACGACGAGCGGTAGCAGCATCTGTTTCACCGGGATCTTATCGGCCGTACGCGCGCCTTTATGGAAATGTACTGGTGGATCGAGATGCGTTCCCCATTGCCCCACGTGGCAGAACAGCTCGGCGCGAAAGCCATCCTTGTCGTAATCGTAGATCACTTTCCGCGTCATCGGATCGAAGCCCTTCCAATGCGGGATATCGGTATCGAAGGGATGGGTAAGATCGACCCATTGATGCGTTTGCAGGGTTGTATAGAGACTCCAGAGCCCGTCAGCGCGGGCGAGCCCCGGCAACAGCAGCGAAAGCGCGACCACCCATCCGAGAAGCTTGCGCATTCCCCCTCTCCTCATTTCTTGCCGAAGCCGCCGCCACCCGGCGTCTCGATCACGAAAACATCGCCGACATTCATCGCCGCTGTCGCAGTGCCGCCGAGCTCTTCGCGCGTGCCGTTGGCGCGCTCGATCCAGTTATGCCCGACAGCACCCGCGGCTCCGCCGGCCAGCCCGTGCGGCGCGACACGACGATGCGATGCCAGGATGGCTGCCGTCATCGGCTCGAGGAACCGCATACGTCGCACCGCACCGTCGCCGCCCCGCCACTTCCCTTGCCCGCCGGAGCCGCGCCGGATCGCAAAGGCCTCGATCAGTACGGGAAAGCGCCATTCCAGGACTTCGGGATCGGTGAGCCGGGTGTTCGTCATATGTGTATGGACGGCAGCCGCGCCGTCGAAGCCCGGTCCGGCACCCGCGCCGCCGCAGATCGTCTCGTAATATTGATCCCGCTCGTTGCCGAAGGTGAAATTGTTCATGGTGCCTTGCGCTGAAGCCAGCACGCCGAGCGCGCCGTAAAGGGCGTCGGTGATCGCCTGCGAAGTCTCGACATTCCCCGCGACGACCGCCGCGGGATAGCGCGGCGCCAGCATCGAGGCTTCGGGAATGACGATCGTCAGCGGCTTGAGGCAGCCGCCGTTGAGCGGGATGTCGTCGTCGATCAGCGTGCGGAAGACGTAGAGCACGGCGGCGTGGCAGATCGCCGACGGCGCGTTGAAATTGGTCGGCAGTTGCGCGCTGGTGCCGGCGAAATCGATCAACGCCTCGCGTTTCACACGATTGATTGCAACCCGGACGCAGATCTTGGCGCCATCGTCCATCTCATGGGTGAAGCTACCGCTCGACAGCCGGTCGATGACGCGGCGAACCGCTTCCTCGGCATTGTCCTGCACATGGCACATATAGGCCTCGACCACGGCGCGGCCGAAATGCCGCACCATCCGGTGCAACTCGGCGAAGCCTTTGGCGCCCGCAGCGATCTGGGCCTTCAAATCGGCGATATTCTGAACCGGATTGCGCGCCGGGTATTTCGCGCTTTGGAGCAGCGCGACCGTCTCGGCCTCGCGGAACCGGCCGGCATCCACGAGCAGGAAATCGTCGATCAACACGCCCTCTTCTTCGACGGCGCGACTGGTCGGCGGCATCGAGCCCGGTGTGATGCCGCCGATATCCGCGTGATGGCCGCGCGAGGCGACATAAAAGAGCGGCGGCGCGGTGCCCGCGCGATCCTCTTCGGCAAAGACCGGCGTGATCACGGTGACATCGGGCAGATGCGTTCCACCGTTATAGGGCGCGTTCAACACATAGACGTCGCCTGGCCGCATTTGTCGGCCGGCGACGCCCCCCGCCAGATGCACGGCGCCATGCGCGCGGATGATGGTCCGGACACTCTCGCCCATCGAGCCGAGGTGCACCGGGATATGTGGCGCATTGGCAACGAGCGAACCGGTATGGTCGAAAAGCGCGCAAGAGAAATCGAGCCGCTCTTTGATATTCACCGAATAAGCAGTGCTTTGCAGCGCCGTGCCCATCTGCTCGGCAATCGCCATGAAGAGGTGGTTGAATACCTCAAGCATCACCGGATCGGCTTTGGTGCCCATCGCAGTACGATCAGGCCGCTCGGC
>DASXCX010000278.1:0-6387 GCA_036490955.1 Allostellaceae bacterium
ACCGTGCATCTCAGCGACGCGCAGACCACCTGGGTCACCGCCGGCTCGCTTATTTTCGCGATGTGCCTGCAGCCGATCTACGGCGCGATCTCCGATCGGATCGGGCGCAAGTGGCTGCTGATCGGCTTCGGCGTGTTCGGCACGATCTTCACCATTCCGCTGCTCACGACCCTGCAGGCGGCGACCAGCGCGCTGACTTGCTTCATCCTGATCGCCGCCGCATGGATGATCGTCTCGGGTTACACGTCGATCAACGCGGTGGTGAAGGCAGAGCTTTTCCCAACCGCGCTTCGCGCGACCGGCGTCGGCCTGCCTTACGCGTTGACGGTGTCGATTTTCGGCGGCACGGTCGACAGCGTCGCGCTCGGCTTCAAATCGGCCGGTCACGAGACTTGGTTCTATTATTATCTCACCGGCTGTATCGCGATCTCGCTCATCGTCTACGCTTTCATGCGCGACACCAAGAAGCACTCGGCGATCGCCCGAGCCCATTGAGGCATGGAGGGAACCGGTTCAGCCCTGATGCCTTCGCTGTCGGCGCTTGTGATCGCGCGCGACGAGGAGGCCCAACTCGCCGCTTGCCTCGAGCGGCTGCGCTTCGCCGACGAGGTCGTGGTCGTGCTCGATCGTTCCACGGATCGCTCGGCCGAGATTGCGCGCAGCTTCGGCGCGCGTGTGATCGAGGGCGCGTGGGAGCTCGAAGGGCCGCGGCGCAATGCCGGGCTCGACCAATGCCGCTGCGATTGGATCATCGAGATCGATGCCGATGAGCGGGTGCCGCCGGCGCTGGCGCAAGAGATTCGCGGCGCGATCGGCGGCGGCGCCAGCGATATCTTCCTCGTGCCGATGGCCAATCACATCGGCACGCATCGCGTGCGTTACGGTTGGGGCGCATATAACGGCGTCGCCGCCAAGCCGATCCTCTTTCGGCGCGGCGCCAAGCGCTGGGGCGCAGGCCGCGTCCATCCGCGCATCGAGATGACGGGTCGGCGCGGCACGCTCGGCGCGCCGCTCGATCATTACGTCGACCGCGATATCGGGGATATGTTCCGCCGTCTCAACCGCTACACCGATCTCGCCGCCCTCGACGCGATCGACGCCCGCGATGTGCCGCCGGTGGGGCATTCGGTGCGGCGGATCTTCAGCCGCTTCTGGAAATCCTACGTCGCACGCAAAGGCCATCGCGAGGGCGCCTATGGGCTTGCGCTCGCGACCTTCTCGGCGCTTTATCCGCTGCTGATCTATCTCAAGGTCGCGACAGCGAAAGGCCAGGAGGAAAAGAAGTGAGTCTGCTCGGTCGCAAGAACGGCGACATACGGCCGATGCCGCTATCCGAGCGGCTCTATCGTCGCTTCTTCCTCAAATATCACGGCCGCTATCTTATTACCGAGCTGCAGTTCCGGGCGCGGCAGCAAAGCGTCGATTACATTGTGGCCGAGATGGGTGATGCCTCGATTTTCGAGGATCGTTGGGCGCTGCTGCGTCACGCCGCCGGCGAGGCGCCGCCCGACGGGCTGATGATCGAATGCGGCGTTGCCGACGGTGCGAGCCTGCGCCACGTCGCGCGCGACAGCGTGCGGCACTTTCACGGCTTCGACAGTTTCGAGGGCCTGCCCGAGGCCTGGGCAGGCACCTTCGAGCAGAAAGGAAAATTCGGCCGCGGCGGCACTTTGCCCGAGGTGCCGAGCAACGTCGCGCTGCATAAGGGCTGGTTCGAGCAGACGCTGCCTGCTTTTCTCGCGGCGCATCCCGATGACAGCGTCGCGTTCCTGCATGTCGATTGCGACATCTATTCGTCGACCGTGACGGTGCTGCGCCTGCTCGCGCCGCGTCTGCGGCCGGGCGCCGTGCTGGTGTTCGATGAATATTTCAACTATCCGAACTGGCAGCGCCATGAATGGCGCGCCTTCCAGGAATTCATCCGCGACACCGGCCTTTCCTATCGTTATCTCGGCTTTGCGCAAAAGAACGGGCATGTCGCCGTGCGCCTCGGCGAGGAAAGCGACGCCGCGGCGCGCGAGGCCGAGCGCCGGCTGGAGCAATGGGGATTGCCCGAAACCGCCGTATGATGGTCCCGAGACTTTGCCTGGCGCTGATCGTCCTCGCGAGCGGGCTCGCGTTTACCGCCGGCGCGCGGGCGGAGAAGATCAAGGTTGGGCTGCTTAAGACGACCGGTTCCGGTCCAATCTTCATCGCGCAGGAAAAAGGCTATTTCGCCGCCGAAGGTCTCGAAATCGAAGACGTGGTCTTCGAATCCGCCGAACCGATCGCCGTCGCGACCGTTTCCGGCTCGGTCGATATCGGCGCGACCGCGCTGACGGCCGGCTTCTATACGTTGGCGGGGCAGGGCGCGCTGAAGATGCTCGCCTCCGAGAGCTTCGAAAAGCCGGGCTTTCAGGGCCAGGCAGTACTGGTGTCGAACCGTGCCTGGGACGGCGGACTCAAAGCCTTCACCGACTGGCCGGGCCATTCGGTCGCGATCAGCCAGGTTGGCGGCGCGCCCCATTACAGCCTCGGTCTGCTCGAGGAGAAATTCGGCATTGATGCGAAGTCCGTGCGCGTGCTGCCGCTCCAGTCGACGTCCAATCGCATCGCGGCGGTGACGGGTGGCACGGCCGATACGGCGATCCTTCCCTCGACCTATTCCGTGCCGTCGATCCAGCGTGGCGACGCCAAGCTGCTCGGCTGGGTCGGCGATTATACGCCGTGGCAAACCGCGGCGGTTTTCGCGTCGACCAAAGCGGTGAATGAGCGGAGCGATATGCTGAAGCGCTTTCTCCGCGCCTCGCTGCGCGGCCTCAAAGACTATTGCGATGCCTTCATCGGGCCCGACGGCAAGCTGCGTTTCGGTTCGACCACGCCCGAGATCGTGACCATCCTCGCCAAATACACAGGCCAGAGCGAGGCCGATATCAAGCTCGGCATCACCTATCTCGATCCTGAAGCGCGGATCGATGTGAAGGATGTCGAACATCAGATCGCCTGGTACCGCGCCCAAGGCATGGTCAAAGGCGATTTCGATGCGAACGCAGTGATCGATCGGCGCTATGCCGTCGCGTTGCCAAAGTAGAGGCCGAGCGCGTCGGCTTGGTTGATCAAGAGATAAACGAGGGGAGAGCGATGATGAGGATGCCAAAAAAATTACTGCCGATCGCGCTCGTCGCGCTGGGTGCCGGTACGGCCCAAGCGGCGGATGATGCCGCGATGGAGCATGCCAGTTTGGCGCTTCCCGCGATCAACCTCGGTTTCCTCAGCCGCTTCGTCGCCGATGACGAAGGTCTTTGGAAGAAGGAAGGCATCGATGTGACGGTGCAAGTCATCCAAGGTGTCGGCTCGACCAATGCCGTGATCGCCGGCTCGATCGATTTCGCCTATGCCTCGGCGGCGACGATCACCCGTGCCAAGGCCCGCGGCCAGAATCTCGTCGCGCTGGCGACGCAGTCGCAGGAATCGGGCGAGACGATCGTCATCCGCAAATCGATCGCCGATGCGGCGCATCTCGATCCCAACGCGTCGCTCAAGGAACGCGGCAAGATACTGCAAGGGCACAGCTTCGCTATCGGCGGCGCCGGCGCTATTCCCGATGTCGTGCTGAAAGTCGTGGCGATCGAGGCGGGCGTACCCGCTGCCAGCGTGACGACCGCGCCGATGAGTCCCGATGCCCAAGTCGCGGCTTTCGATCGCGCCGCCGTCGATGGCTTCGTCTCGGGCCCGCCCTTCACGCAGATTGCTACCGTCGCCGGAACGGCTGTGATCGTGTCCGACACGACCAGGCGTGAGCCCAAGGAGTATTCGCCGGTCTCGTCCGGGCTGGTGCTCGCGCGGGCCGATTTCTGCCCGGCGCATCGCTCGATCTGCACCAAATTCATGCATGGGGTCGTTGACGCGCTTACCTTCATCAAGACGCACCGGGCCGAGACGCTGGCGATCATGAAGAAGCATTTCAGCGCCTTCGACGAGAAGGTGCTGGCCGCGTCCTATGACGACGAAGTCGCGATTCAGCCGGCACGGCCGATCACCACGCCGCAAGAGCTCGAGAACGGCGACCGGCTCAACGTCGCCGCGGGCTTCCTCAAGAAGGAAGACATGCTGCCGGAATACGCCTCGATCATCGACAACGAGTTCGTGCAATAGCGGCCGGGAAAAGCCGCCCGCCCGTTGGCCGTCTGGCATGCCGCCCAGCGACGGGCTGCCGCTACGGCCGCGTTAATTTTAGGATTTGTGCCGAATGCTTAACCGTGCGTGAACCATTTGGGTGGTTCATTCGCGATCATGCCGGTCGAGACCGTCATCCGCTTCGTCACTGAAGGACAACACGCCCCCTCCGGTCACCGGACCGGGGTTTTTCAGGCCGCCTATCAGCTCTGGCGCAGCAACACTCTGATAGAACCGGCGCGCTCGGAGCTCCGCGCCCTGCTCGATTGGTTCAAAGACAATCTTCCGCAGCCCGATCGGCTCGTACCCTCGCAGTCGCCGCACGCCGCCGAGACTGCGACAGCGTGGATCCGCGAATCGGCGAGCCGGCATTTGACGGAACTCCGCCGGCTGGCGGCGATCGTCGGCGATACCGGCATCGCCGTCAAAGAACTGCAGACGACGCGCCCCGGCCAGGTCGTCTATCGCGATGCCTATCAGGTCGTCGCGCTGCCCTTCGCGGATACGCCGCAGTAAATCACCGGTGTCCGGTCGACGCCGAGACATCGGAATCGATCCAGCGCCGTATCTCCGTCAACGCTTGCTCCGGGCTCCGCTTCGCGGTGTCGATCAGGCGATGCGGCCGATCCCAGGGCTCGTAGAAGCGATCGATGACATGCTGCCAGGTCAGCGGCAGCGATCCATCTTCTTCGACCGGTCGCGTTTCGATCCTGCGCCGATGCTCGTCGCGGTCCGAGCAGATCAGCTCGATTTCGAACAAGGGACATGTTACCGCCTTGGCGATCTCTCGCCAGGCATCGCGCGTTGCCTTGAGCGGGTTCACCGCATCGGCGACGACGATGCGGCCGTGCCGCCGCAGATTTTCTTTCGCCAGCGCATAGGCAACGAGATAGCCGGCGGGGCCGATGTCTTCGCCGTCCGTCCGTCCCTGGTGGAGCGCCCGCTCGATCGTGTCGATCCGCAGATAGACGGCGTTGCGCTCGTCGGCGAGGGCGCGGGCAAGCGTGGTCTTCCCGGTCCCGGGCAGTCCGGCGAACACGATCAAGATGCTCAGTGCTGCACCAGCTTGATGAGGTCGATCACCTGCCGGTCGATCTTCGGATGCGTTTTCCACCAATCGACGGTGACGTCGACGAATTTGACGCCCTTGGCGCGCTCGCCCTCGACCAGTTTTTTCGCGTAGGAATCGCTGTAAAGGCCGAGATCGAGACCGTTGTAATCGGCCATCACCTTCGCTTGGCCCTCGGGCGAGGTGAGATAGAGCGTATAGAGGATCGCCGCGTCGGGATGCGCCGCATGCGTCGGGACAGTGATGTAGGAATAGCGCAGCTCGGCGATGTCGCCGACGATCTTGGTCGCGATCAAATTCGTGCCGCGGAATTTGATATTGTTCGGCCAGCCGCCGCCGCAATCGAGCGCGAGCGCCGCGAGCTCGCCCGAGGCAATGCGGTCGACGCTGCCGCAGCTCGCAAAGCCGGCGATCTGGGTCGCGAGTTGCTTGACATAGGCCGTGGTCTTTTCGACGCCCCAGACGTCGTCGGCGAGCAGCGCATCGAAACCGCCGAGAAAGGGCGTGGTCACGAATTTGTCCTTGAGCGCTGGCTTCAACAGATCGGCCGCGCTTTCGATGTCGGCGGCCCAGGGCGCGGCCTTTGGATTGTAGAGAATGTTCGGCAGGGAGAGGTTCACGCGGACGGCTTTGCCGTCTGCCTCGATCAGCGCGGGCGGCAGCGTCGGCATCGCGGCGCGCCAATCGATTGCGCGGAAGAATTGCTTATCGAGATAGGGCACGATCTGCGCCGGCGTCAGCGCCAACACGTCGGTGCTGGCCGGCGTGCCCGCTTGCATCTCCTGGAAAAGCTGCGCCGCGAGCGGGCCATAAGCCGCGCCGGGGCTCCATTCGATCGGTATATCGATGCCGAACATCGCTTTGATGCCGCGCTGGGCAGCCGCTTGTGCCTCGGGGCCGGCAAGCGTCGAGGCCGGCGTCGAGCGCACCAGCAGTTTGCCCTCTTTCTTGGCGCCGTCGATGATCTTGGCAAGCGCGGGATCGATCGCGATGCTTTGCGCGCTCGCCGCACCGGAAAGCAGCGCAATCAGAAACGCGGCGATGCCGCCGATGATGAGCCCGCGCATGATGTCCTCCCCCCGTGCTTTATTTTGTCGGCATCGTAGGGAGGGCGGTCAGATAAAGCGAGGGGCGCATCCGCGAGCGAACACGCCCCTGCCGTT
>DASXCX010000279.1:0-17565 GCA_036490955.1 Allostellaceae bacterium
GACTACACCGAGATCGAAGCCGAGATGGCCAATATGAACGCGCTGCTCCTTGGCCATAAGGCCGATCTCGTCACGGCTATCCACCCATTCCAAGACATTCCGGACTTCGCCGAAAAAACCCATAATCTGTTTACGAGCGGCGACGCTGTTGGAAGGTTCGAAGTGTCGTTCTGGACGGCGAGCAAGGATTACATCGCGGCGCATCGCGCGGTGCTCGTCGATTTGCTCGAAGACTATGTGCGGGCGATCCACTGGTACGAGGATCCCAAGCATCGCGACGAGGGCATCCAGATCGTTGCTAACTTTACCAAGCGTCCGGCATCGACTTTCGATCAATGGCTCTTCCTGCCGGGAAAGGGCTATTACCGGGGTCCCGATGGCATGCCGGATATCGACGCCGTCAGCGCCAACGTTCGTCTGCAACATTCGCTCGGCTTGGTAAAGGCTGATCTCGACGCCCAGAAATACGCCGATCTCAGCGTTCTTAAAGCCGCGATCGCGCGGCTGAAATAGTTCGGAGACATTGTGCGCAAGTTGAAATTCGGCATTTTCGATCATCTCGATCGCGGCGGCCGGCCGATCACCGAGCTTTATAACGAGCGGCTGCGCATCGCCGAACTCTACGACCGGCTCGGTTTTCACATTTATCACCTGGCCGAGCATCATTCGACGCCGCTTGGTATGGCGCCGTCGCCGAGCGTGTTTCTTTCATCGCTCGCACAGCGAACTCGGCGGCTGCGCTTTGGCCCGCTTGTCTATCTGCTGCCGCTCTATCATCCGCTGCGTCTCGCCGAAGAGATCGCGATGCTCGATCATCTAAGCCAGGGGCGGTTCGAGATCGGCATCGGCCGGGGCCGCTCGCCGATCGAGCTCATGCTCTATGGCCAGGATGTCGATGAGGCGCAGAGCGTCTATGAGGAGACGCTCGCCGTCATGGAGCTCGCTTTCACGCAGGAACGTCTCACCTTCCACGGAAAGCACTTCCACTTCGACAATGTGCCGATCGAACTGCGGCCGCGTCAGCAACCGCATCCGCCTTTCTGGTACGGCGTCGGCACGCCGGACAGTGCCGAAGAATATGCGGCTCGTGGCTTCAACGCGGTTACCTTGGCGAAAGCCGAGCCGGCCGCGTTGCTGACTAAGCGTTTCTACGACGCGACGGTGCGCAGCAGGTGGCAAGACCGCTGCATGGGCATCTGCCGCTTCATTGTCGTCGGCGAGACCGATCGCGAGGCCGAGGCGCTGGCGGCCCGCGCCTATCCGGTTTGGCATCAAAGCTTCTTCGAGCTTTTCTATCGCTACGGCCAGAAGCCGGTGCAAACCACTTGGGCGCCCAGCTTTGCGGAAATGCAGGCGAGCGGCCTCGCTTTTGCCGGCGCGCCTGCGACAGTCGCCAAGTCGCTTCGCGCGCAGCTAGAATTGGTCGATGCGAATTATCTAGTTGGACAATTCGTGTTCGGCGACATGTCGCTGGCCGAAAGTCTCAAATCGGTTACGCTGTTCGCCGAACAGGTAATGCCCGTATTGGTCAACGCGGAGTAACGAGAATGGTGGCGTTCGACAAGGCCCGCTACGGCGTCGATTCCTATCTCGAGTGGCTGAAGAACGAAGGTCTGCGGGTCGTCGAGGGCCTGGCGATCGACTGCAACACGGTCGAGACCGCCGACTGGCCCCGTCTCGGGGCCCGCGCCGCGGCGCTGCATCTCGATGGGCGGGGCGATTTCTGCAACATGATCCTGTGCGAGTTGGCGCCCGGAAAATCGACCGCGCCGCAGCGTCATCTGTTCGAGGAGGTGATCTACGTCGTCGCCGGCTCGGGCAGCACGCAACTCACGCTGCCCAATGGGGAGCGACGCAGCTTTGAATGGGGCGAGCGCAGCCTCTTTGCCATTCCCCTCAATGCCGAATATCGCCATTTCAACGGCAGCGGCTCGGCGCGGGCGTTGCTCGTCAGCACGACCAACCTGCCGATGATGCTCAATCTCTTTCACAGCGAGCGCTTCGTCTTCGGCAATCCGTTCGATTTCGACGATCGCATCGGCAAAAAGGAATATTTCGAAGGCGAGGGCGTGCTGACGCTCTTGCGCCAGGGCAACGATACCTGGGAGACGAATTTCGTCCCCGATATCGGTACGATCGAGTTGCCGGATTTCTCCGATCGCGGCGCCGGCGGCGGTTGCCTGATCTTCCTCTTATCCGATAGCTCGATGCATGCGCATGTCGCCGAGATGCCGGGCGGCACCTACAAGAAGGCGCATCGCCATATCGCGGGCTATCATGTGATGTGCGTCGGAGGTAGCGGCTATTCGCTGATGTGGCATGAAGGCCAGCGCGACTTCGTCCACATCGATTGGACGCATGGCGTGGTGTTCCCGCCGGCGGACCGGCAATTCCATCAGCACTTCACCACCAGCAAGGTGCCGGCGCGCTATCTCGCGACCGGCTTCGGCAGCTTGCGCTATCCCTTCACCACGGCGCGGCGCCAGGAAATTCTCGGCGAGAAGGTCTCATTCTCGACCAGCACCAAGGATGGCGGCGATCAGATCGAATATGCCGATCAGGATCCGCGTATCCACCCGATATTCCTCGCCGAGATGAAAAAGCACGGTATCACGGCACGAATGGATCGCTTCTTCCCGGCGAAGGTCGAAGGTTGAGCGCGTTTCGACGGCCGGCCGTTAGTTCCCCTTGTCGACATCCTGCCGTTTGACCTCGGCCTGGACATAGGCGAGCGTCTCGGGCGAGACCGTCCCGAGCTTGCCCACCAGGTCTTCGATGTCGTGCTTGCTTGCGACCGGCGAATCCGGATCGATCTTCGCAAAGTCGGAGCGATATTGCGGATCGGCGAGCGTTTCGTCGAATGCCTTTGCGTAAGTCGCGACAATGTTGTCGGGCGTCTTCGGCGGCAACGCCAGCCAGATCCCGACCTGACTGACATTCTCGGTGTAGTCGAAAGCTTTCCGTGCGGCGGGATCGGTGATCTTGCCCTTGACGAGGTCGGCGAGGATCGGGGCATCGCCAAAAGCCGCGCGCGGCACGCGCTTGCCGTCTTTCACCGTGCCGCCCTGAATCACGAGCTTGAAATTGCCGGTGTCGCCAAGGCTCTTGATGTCGCGACTGGCGCCGAAGGTCGACATGTCGATCTCGCCGCGCTCGAGCGCTTGGCGCAGCTCTGCCGTGCTCGGATACCCGCGCACCCATTTGACATTCCAATCGAGATATTTGATGCCCCAGAGCACGCCGTAATTGCCGCTGCGCAGCGTCGAGCCGACCAGCCCCATGATCACGGGTTTCGCGGATTTGTCGCTCAACCGTGCGGCAGCTTCTTTGTTGATGAAGAGTCCTTGGCTGTACGCCGTCTCGCCGCCAACATATTTTAGCGTTCGCGTGTCGTACTTCGCCTCAGTCCGCTGCAAAGCGTCGGGATCGGCCTGCGATTCGGCGACGAGGGTCACCGCCAGTCCGTTCGGCTCGGCGCGCGCGACCCAGCCATTTAGCGCGACCACGCCGCCGGCGCCGAGCTGGTTGATGACGACAAGCGACGGGTGACCGGGCAAATGCTGGACGAGATATTGCCCCAGCGTGCGGCCATAGAGATCAACCGAGCCGCCGGCGCCGAAGCCGATCGTCATGGTGATCGTCTTGCCGGCGAAGGAGGGCTCATCCTGAGCCATGGCCGAGTCCGCGATCAGCCAGCCGATGCTCAGGGCCCCGATGCCGGCCAAAATTCCACGACGCCGCATAGTCAACACCTCCCCGAACCGTCCGACGTTATTGTCCGACAAGTTTAACGCCTCCCGGGGCTTTCTTGAACCGCCATCTGGGGTTGCGATATGATCCGTCAGGGCATTCCGGAGCACGCTATGGCCAAGACTTGGATTGATGCGCACGGCCATTACGCCGCACCCGGGCCGACCCTGTCGCGCGGCGGTCCCGGGACCGAAGCCGGTGGTGCCTGGGTTTTCGCCGTCGACACCAGCCTCGCCTACATGGAGCACACCGGCGTCGCCGCGCAGCTCATCTCGAATTGCAGTCCGGTCACCAAGACTGATGTGGTTATCGCTTCCAACACTTACGGCGCTCTGCTCGTCAGAGACCATCCAAAGCATTTCGGCCTGATGGCGATGTTACCTCTGGCCGATCCGGCACGCGCGGTGACGGAAATCCGGCGCGCGAGCGAGGAGCTTGGCGCCGACGGTTTCGCCGCGCTCAGCAATTTCGACGGCGTCTATCTCGGTGATCCACGCTTTGAATCGGTCTGGGCCGCGCTCGACAAGCTGGGCGCGACGCTCTTCATCCATCCGACGACGCGCGGCTATGGCGATCTCGCGCTTGGCCGCACCGGAGCGCTGATCGAGGCGCCGTTCGATACCGCGCGGACGGTGGTCGACATGCTCTTTGCCGGGGTATTCCGCCGCTATCCGCGTTTCAACGTGCTGTTGGCGCATGGCGGCGGGGCCTTGCCGTCGCTGGCGGGACGGGTCGTGAATTTCGGTGCCGGCGAGCGCGGTTGGGTCGCCAATCCGCACGGCATCACTGCCGAGGAGATGCGTGCGGCCCTCGCGCGCTTCTACTACGATACGGCGCTTGCTGGGACCGCGCATTCGATCGATCCGATCCTCGATGTGACGGCGCCGGATCATGTCGTGTACGGCGCTGATTTCGGCGCGCCTTGCACCGATCCGGCGCTATGCGATCTCAACCTCGATGCGACGCGCGGCTACGAGCGACTGACGCCGGCGCAGCGCGACGCGCTGGGCACCAATGTGCTGGCGCTATTCCCGAAATTTGGCGAACGCATCGGCGCGGCAACGCGCGATCAGGTCGCGGCGGCGGCCGAGTAGATTGAAGGAGAGCAAGATGGACGGCGACAAGCGCAGCGGGCTGAGCCCAGAGAAGAGCGATCAGGGCAAGACGCCGGTCAAGGTGAAGAAGTTTGGCCACTTCGTCTATGAGGTCGCCGATGTCGACCGCTCGGTCAAATTCTGGACCGAGATCATGGGGTTCGAGGTGACCGAGAGCAACGAACTCGGCATCGTCTTCTTGCATTACGGCGCCGATCACCACGGCATCGGCTTAATCCAGACCGACGCCAAGCGGAATGGAGAGCTGCCGGCCTCGAAGCTCCAGCATCTCGCTCTCGAAGTTGAGAATGTGGAGGCGTTGCTGGCGGCGCGTGACTACCTCAAACGCAATAACGTGAAGATCGTCTTTGAGGGACGCAAAGGTGCCGGCTCGAATTATGGGCTCAATTTCCTCGATCCCGACGGCAATCAGTTCGAGCTCTATTGCGACATGGACCAGCTCAGCGCTTCCGGCGTACGGCCCAGCGCGCAGTGGCAGCGTGCCAAGACGCTCGAAGAGGCAATCGCTAAGCCGTTGCCGAAAAGCTGGTGATTTTTGGCGCCAGCTTTTCGGCCGATACGGCAAAGCCCAAGCTAAGCCATTGGTTTATTAAGAATATTTAGCAGAAATAGGGTGACAAAACGGTCGGTCTATGGCTAGATTGTGCCGACATTTCGCCAAAGACACGGCGGCACAATCGATGATCCTCGTTCTCGTCTCGATCTATCTTCTGCTCGGTGTGCTCGTCTCGAATGCGCAGCCGAGCTTTACGTCTTATGTGTTCGCTTTGACGAGTTGGCCCGTGTTGATCATCGGCCTCGGCTTACGCAGCCGACTCTGGTTGCGGCCGGCGCTTTAAGGCGCCCGCCGACCCTTTTCTTTAGAAACAAATCGTTAGGCGCCGCTGTGTAGCTGGGACGGTCAGGGGCGGTGATGAACGGCGAATTTCAACCGGGCAAGAACGAGACGTGTGCGGCCCTGGCGATTCTGGCGCATGCGCCGCAGCGAGGCAACCTCGCCGGTTCGCAAAGCCTCGAGGTGGCTTAACCGCGCCTTGGTTTGCGCGATCGCGTCGCGTAGCCGTAAATCGGTATCGTCATCGGCGCCGCTGTCGAGAAGGCAGCGGGAGCGTGCGAGATCGTGCCGGAGGCGTAACTCTTCGTCGTCAACGATGAACATAACTCGCTCCGAAATGGCCAAGGTTCGGTTTGTTGAGACAACGCGCGGCGCTGCCCGGAGTTTCCCGATCGCGATACTTAAACCTGCGTAATTCTCAAAAGGCCGTCGCGTCGAGTTCGGCGTGGATTAGCCGTTTATGTATCGGCCACGGTGACCCAAGCCTTTCCGCTATGATCCCAAGGCCGCCTTGGAATTGTGGGGTAAGATGAGCGACGAACTACCCGAGCTTCCGCCGGAAGCCTTCCTCAAAGAGGATGCGTCACCCGATGCGCTCTTTTATACGCAACCGCGCTTCGTTACCCACATCGATGAAAGCGCCGTCGCTGCGGTAACGGAACTCTATCGCGCGCTCTTCCCCGCGGGCGGAACGGTGCTCGATCTGATGGGCAGTTGGGTCGCGCATCTGCCGCCGGAGATCGAATACGCCGAGGTGATCGGCCACGGTATGAACGATGAAGAGCTCAAGGCCAATCCGCGCTACACGCGCTACTTCATCCAGGATCTCAATACCAACCCCGTGCTTCCGCTCGCCGATGCCAGCATCGACGCGGCGGCGATCTGCGTCTCGGTCCAATATCTTGAGCACCCTGTCGCGGTGTTCCGTGAGGTCCGACGCCTGCTGAAGCCAGGTGGGGTCTTTGTGATCACTTTCTCGAACCGCTGCTTTCCGACCAAGGCAATGGCGATCTGGCTGCATATCCCGATGGGCGAGCATCCGCGGCTCGTCGCCCTCTATCTCGACCGAGCCGGCTTTGCTTCGATCGAGCCGCAGGTGGTCATCCCGCCCGGCCTGCCGGAAGACCCGCTCTGGGCCGTCGTCGGGCGCGTTTGAGATGCTGAGCGACGTTCGTGCGGTCGACTTTCGTAAAATATGGAACCGACAGCCGCGCGCGGCATTAGGTCGCTGGACGCGAAGGCGCGAATCGACGCAGCCAGCGCCTTCTATTTGGGATCAGACCTTGAGAACTTTGCGGCGAGCTCTTCCGGTATTTGCGGCGATCGGGTTGTTGCTGGGGGCGTGCGCGCCGGAAACGCCTGCGCCCCCGGCGCCACTTCCGCCGCCTGCGCCTTCGTTCTCGCAAGTCGGTGTCGCTTCCTATTACGCGGCGACGTTCGAAAACCACAAGACGGCCGATGGCGAGCGTTTCAAGAGCGACGGCTTCACCGCGGCGCATCGCACCTTGCCGATCGGCACGATGGTGCGCGTGACGAATCTCAAGAACCAGCGCAATGTCCTGGTCCGCATCAACGATCGCGGCCCATTTTCGCGCAAGCGCATCATCGACCTCTCGCCTGCCGCGGCGAAGGCGCTCGGTATCGCCGACCAAGGGGTGATGAGCGTTCGGATCGATGTCGTGAACGAAGAGGCCGCCGCGCGATAGCATCGCCAAGGCGTGCTTGACGGGGACGCGGCGGCGAGGCCAACTCGCTGCGAGGTTTTCGGGGGAAACGATGAAACGCTCTGTGCGGATTCTATGCGCCGTTGCGCTTGGTATTGCGTTCGGGCTGCCAATTCCGGCTCATGCAATCGAGAAAGCGACGATCGGATACAATTCGGTCGCCGATTTTATCCTGGCCTACATCGCCAAGGATCATGGCTTCTTCGAGAAGCACGGGCTTGATGCCGATATCAAGCTGACGCAAGCCTCGCTAGCCGCGACGCCGAGCATCCTGGTCTCGGGCTCGATCGACATCGGCGGCGTTACGCCACCGGCGCTGCTGCTGGCGGATGAGAATGGGCTCGATATCAAGATCGTCGCCGGCGCCGACCAAACCGGGGCCGGGTTTCACCTTTCCGCCATCGTCGTGCGCGCCGATAGCGACATCAAGACGGCTGCCGATTTGAAGGGCAAGAACGTCGCTGTCCCTGGCCTCAACGATCTGCTCCACATCCTAGTGGTCAAATGGATGGCCGATCATGGCGTCGCCAAGGACGATGTGCACTACGTCGAGGTGTCGATGGTGCAATTGGGCGACACGCTGAAATCCGGCCGCGTCGACGCGGTGGTGCCAGTCGAGCCCTTTACATCGCGTATCGTGAGCAACGGTGGCCGCGTTCTCGCCAATTATTCCGACGATCTGCCGGCCGGGCTTCCGCCGGTGGTCTGGGCATCGACCGGCAAATATGCGGCGGCGCATCCCGCGGTGATCAAGGCGTTCCGTGCGGGCCTTGCCGATGCGGCCGAGTATTATGTGGCGCATCCCGAGATCGGCCCCGAGACATTGTCGCACTACATCAAGCTTCCGCCCGAGGCGCTGAAGAACGTGCCGATCCCGCCGGCTATCGCGACGGTCGATGCCTCGCAGATTCGCTATTGGGTCGATATCATGCGGCAGCAGAAGATGCTGACAAAGGCGATCGATCCGGCGACGGTGATAGTGCCCTAGCCGCCGATGCCCGGAAAGGAGGCGGCAATGTACACGCTGTCGGTTGCGATCGACGTGAATCCGCCGGGTGTCACGCCGCGTCTCAGTCAAGAGCAGGTCTGGCGTGGCCTGATGATCAAGGCCGAGAATGCGGTGCTGTTCGTGCCGCGCATGCAGTCCTGCACGGTGATCGAGCGCTGGAGCGACGGTCTATTGCGCGAGGTCGTCAATGATGGCCACCGCTTTCGCGAGAAGATCACTTTCAGCCCGCAGGTCGAAGTGCTGTTCGAGCGCGTCGGCACGGATGACAATGCCGGCTGGATCACCAACGTGATCAGCGAAAGCGAGCACGGGCTGCTGCTGACTTTCACCTTCGCGGTGAATCTTCCCGGCGCCGCGCCGGGCAGCACGGAAGAGCGCGCGAAAGGCGAGGCGATGAAGGAATCCTATGTCGGCGCCGTCAAGGCGACGCTCGCCCGTGTGCGGCAAATGGTCGGCGAGGGGAAGCTTTAGCTACTTCTCGTCGGGTCATCCGACACGCGCACGATCACCTTGCCGAAGGTGTCGGCCTTGAGCATCGCCATAAAGGCCGGGGGCGCATTGGCGAGCCCGTCGACGAATTCCTCGCGGTAATGAAGCGTGCCTTCCCGCAGCCATTGCCCGGCCTCGCGCTGGAACTTGCTCATCTTGGCGAAATGGTCGCCGATCACGAAACCCTGGATGCGCAGCCGCTTGCCCAGGCAAGCGAGCAGCAGCGCCGGCATCTTGTCGGCGACGATGGCCCGCTCGGTGAGGTTGTATTCCGAGACCGTGCCGCAGATCGGGACGCGTGCGAAACGGTTGAGCAGCGGGAAGACCGCGTCGAAAACGGCGCCGCCGACATTCTCGAAATAAATATCGACGCCGTCGGGGCAGGCGGCTTTGAGCGCGTCGGCGAAATCCGCACGCTTGTAGTCGACGGCGTGACCAAAACCGAGTTCGTTCGTGACGAAGTCGCATTTCTTTGCGCCGCCCGCGATACCGACGACGCGACAGCCCTTGAGCTTGGCGATCTGGCCCGCGACCGAGCCGACGGCGCCCGAGGCGCCCGAGACGACGACGGTTTCGCCATGCTTCGGCTGACCGATATCGATGAGGCCGATATAGGCGGTGAAGCCGGTGATGCCGAGGATATGCAGCGGCGCGGTGATCGAGCCGCGCGACGGGTCGAGCTTCGGCAGATTGGCGGCCTGGGTGTTGGCGGCGCTGACCGCCGCCTTGCCGTCCGAAATCATATAGTCGGCCCAGATCCCCTGCATGACGAGGAGATCGCCGGGTGCAAAGCCGGTGTTGTGCGACTTGACCACGACGCAAACCGTGCGCGCGCCGAGCGGCTTGCCGATCTCGAAAGCCGGCCAGTAAGAGCCCTCATTCATGCGCAAGCGAATGACCGGATCGAGGCCGAGATAGATGGTGCGCAGCAGCATCTCACCCGGGCCGGGCTCGGGGATCGGCGTCTCGACAATGCGAAAATTCGCGGCCGTCGGCGCGCCCTGCGGCCGCGAGGCGAAAAGCACCTGTGTGTTGTTGTGGCTCGCCATAGTCGCTCCCGTTCTAGGGACGCAGTCTATACGTTCTCGTAAAAGGAAGCCGCAAATCCTGCTCGGTCGCGCGCCGCGTGATTGAAAGGCGGTTTCAGCCCGCCGCGGAAATAGCGCCGCACCAGATCTCGATAAGTTTCGACCGGCTCGACGCCGCGCCGCGCGCATTCGAAATGGAACCAGCGCTGGCCGGCGGCGACGTGACCGACCTCTTCGCGGTAGATCGTCTCGAGCACGGCGACGCTGTCCAGATCGTCCTGGCGCTTGAGCTTCTCGATCATTTCGGGTGTCACGTCGAGACCGCGGGCTTCGAGCACCAGCGGCACGATGGCGAGCCGCGCCAGAAGATCGTGCGCAGTGACCTGCGCTGCCTGCCATAGACCGTCATGTGCAGGCAAATCGCCGTAGGCCGCGCCAAGCGTCTCGATTCGCGCAGAGACAAGGGCGTGATGTGTCGCTTCTTGGTCCGCGACCGTGATCCAATCGTCGAAGAACGCACGCGGTAGATCGGAGGTGGCAAAGCGTGCGATCAGATCCCACGCGAGATCGATGGCGTTGAGCTCGATATGGGCGACTGCATGGAGCAATGCAATGCGATGGGCGAGTGTCCCGGCATTGCGCCGCCGCGGCATGTCGCGCGGCTCTTTTAGCTCGGGCTTTTCGGGGCGTGCCGGCCGCTCGGGCGGGGCAGCGGTGCCGAGTTCCGCGATGCTGCCATCGCGCCAGGCGGAGGCGACGCGATGCGAAAGCGTGACTTTCTCGGCCGGTGCCGCAGCGTTCAGGACAGAACAGGCGGCTTCGGTGAGCGTCGTCACTTCCCGCTGACAGCCTTCATCACCTCGTCGGCATGGCCGGGCACTTTTACCTTGTGCCAGACCTGCACGATCTTGCCTTTCTCGTCGATGAGGAAGGTTGCGCGCTCGATGCCCATGTATTTGCGGCCGTAGAGGCTCTTTTCGACCCAGACGCCGTACTTCTCCGTCACCTTGCCCTCGCTGTCGGAGGCGAGGGTGAAGGGCAGTTTGTATTTCTTCTTGAATTTGTCATGGCTCGCGACGCTGTCGCGCGAGATGCCGATGACCGTCGCCTCCGTCTTCTTGAAGCGCGGGAACATCTCGCCGAAGGCACAGGCCTCTTTGGTGCAGCCCGGCGTGTCGTCCTTGGGATAGAAGTAGAGCACGACCTTTTGGCCTTTAAGATCGGACAGCTTGATCTTGCCGTCACCGTCGGTCGGAAGCGTGAAATCCGGCGCCTTATCGCCGACATCGAGACTCATGTTCAGCCCCTTCAGTGGAATGTCTGGAAAATAACAGAAGGCTTTGCGCGGGCAAAGTCGCGGCAAATGCGGCGTTTGCAACACCGACGCAACAATTGAACCCGCTGCCGATTTTTACCCATGCCATGCACCTGACGAGCGTTTCCTCCAGTTCCGTCTCGCCGCTCGCCCTGCAGCCCGCCAAATTGCGTCGTCGCGCGGCGGCGCTGTCGCTCGATCCCGTCGATGCGGCCGACGTCGCGGGCCTGCACTACATCAATCCGGAAGGCATCGGCATCCGCCGCCTGCCGAGCGGGCGCGGCTTTCTTTATCGCGACGTCGCCGGTAAGCTCGTCAATGACGAAGCAACCTTGGCACGTATTCGCTCGCTGGCAGTTCCACCGGCTTATCGCGACGTCTGGATCAGCAAGAACGCGAAAGGTCATATTCAGGCCGTGGGCCGCGACGCACGCGGCCGTAAGCAGTATCGCTATCATCCACAATGGAACGCCGTTCGCGACGCGGCGAAATACGGCAAGCTGCTGCTCTTTGCGCAGGGCCTCCCGCAAATCCGTGCGCGGGTCGCACATGATTTGGCGCTGTCGGGCTTGCCGAAAGAAAAGGTGCTGGCGGCAATCGTCCGGTTGCTCGAGAGCACCTTGGCGCGGGTCGGGAACAAGGAATACGCAAAGACGAATAAGAGCTTTGGGCTGACGACGCTGCGCAATCGCCATGTGCGGGTGAAAGGCCGGCAAATTATTTTCGATTTTCGCGCCAAGCACGGCATCCAGCGTCATATCGATCTCGAAGACCAGCGCCTCGCGCGCATCGTCAAGAAATGCCAGGAGCTGCCGGGACAGGAGTTGTTCGGGTATCTCGACGACGACGGCACGCCGCACAGCATCGCGTCCGAAGATGTCAACGCCTATCTGCGCGAGATCAGCGGCAAAGAGATCACCGCGAAGGATTTCCGCACCTGGGCAGGCACCAAACTTGCTGTGGTCGCGCTCCGTCACATCGGCGGCTTCGAGAGCAAAAGCGGTGCGAAGAAGAACACACTGTGCGCCATCGAAGCGGTCGCGAAGATGTTGGGCAATACGCGGTCCATCTGCCGGAAATGCTACATCCACCCCGCCGTGCTCGATGGCTACATGGAGGGCCGGCTCGATGGTCTGCTGAAGTCCGGCCGTGTCCGCGCTCGGAGCGGGCTTGGCGCGGACGAGGTCGCCTTGGTACGATTTCTCAAAGCAGCCGAAAGGAACGCGGGCTCACGCGCTCGGTGACGCCGTTTGATCGCGTGAAGCTGCAGCAGGCCGGACGACAATCTCTTCATAACGCGCGAAAGCGCGCTGAGCAGAGCCATGCATTTTCGCCTTGAGCGTGGCGAAGTCGGGCGCGTCGGCGCCCGCCGCGAGCAGTGCTTTGAGCGCCGGCGTCGCCGCTTCTTCGTCGAAAGGCTCCTCGGCGGTAAGCTTCAACAGACTCTGCACATCACGCCATAGCGCAAGCGCGCCGATGAGATCGCTGGTGGCTTCTCGGGCGAGACTCCCCGCCGCCATCAGCTTCCTCAGCGCAGCGAGCGTGTTGACCTCGAGCAGCGCCGGTTTCGCCGCGGCGTCGCGAAGCTGGAGGAATTGAACGACGAACTCGATATCGACAAGCCCGCCGCGCAGATGCTTCACATGCCAGATCGGCGGATCGCGATGCTCGTCGGCGATGCGCCGCCGCATATCATCGACCTCGAGCGCCAGCTTCGCGGGATCGCGCGCGCGCGTCAGCACCTCGGTGATCTTCGCGGCCACCCGATCGGCCAAGGGTTTGGGGCCGGCGATGATTCGGGCTCGAGTCAGCGCCATCTGCTCCCACGTCCAGGCGGCCTCGTCGTGATAGCGGCCGAAGGCGGCGAGGGAGGTTGCGAGCGGGCCCGACGTGCCGGAAGGCCGCAGCCGCATATCGACCTCGTACAGGGCGCCTTCCGAGGTCGGCGCGGTGAGCGCGTTGATGTAGCGCTGCGTCAGCCGCGCATAGTAGGCAGGCGGCGCGAGCGCCCGCTGTCCGTCGGATAGCTCGGCATCCTCGGCGCAATCGTAGATCAGGACGAGATCGAGGTCCGAGGTCGGCGTCATCTCGCGGCTTCCAAGCTTGCCGAGCGCGACGACGACCAGCGCCCCATCTTTAATCGTGCCGTGGCTTTTGACGAAATCAGCGGCAATGCGCGGCAGCAAAGCCGCGAGGGCTGTATCGGCGATGTCGGAGTAGGCGGCACCGGCCGCCTCGCCATCGAGCCGGTGACGCAAAAGCTGTACACCGACTTGGAATTTCCGATCGCTGACCCAGCGCCGCGCGAGGTCGAGCAACTCTTCGTAATGCGTCGCGTGGTCGAGCATTGCGTCGAATTCGGCGGCAAGCTCGCGGCGCGGCGACGGCGGGTCGAAGAAATTGGCGGTCAGCACAGCGTCGAGCAACGCCGGCCGCTTGGCGACGGTTTCGGCGAGGCGCGTGCCCGCGCCCATGATCTCGGCGATGAGGCTCAGAATGCCGGGGTTATTGTAGAAGAGCGATAGGAACGGCACGCCCGCGGGCAAGCGGCCGAGGAATTCGTCGAAGCGCATGAAGGCGCTGTCCGGGTTGGGTGTCGCGCCGAAAGCCGATACCAGCGCCGGCACCAGCTCGGTCAGCAACTCGCGGGCGCGGGCGCTGCGCGTCGCACGATAGCGGCCGTGATGCCAGTTGCGGATGATCGTGGCGATCGCGGTGGGATCGGTGAAGCCGAGATCGCGGAGAGTCTTTAGTGTCTCGGGATCATCTTCGGTGCCGGTGAAGACGAGATTGCCGGGTGCGGCGAGGGTCGGCGCCTCCTCAAAAAGTCGCGCATAAATCGCCTCGACCGCGCCGAGCTGCGTGGTCAGCGCCTCGGCGAAAAGCGTGGCATTGGCAAAGCCCATCAGTATCGCGACGCGATGGATGGCCGCCGGGTCCTGAGGCACGCTGTGCGTCTGCTCATCGTCGATCATTTGCAAGCGATGCTCGAGCTTGCGCAGGAAGTGATAGGCGATGGTTAGGGCCGAGCGCGCTTCTTCGGTTATGAGACCGTCGGCGGCGAGCACGGCAAGGGCATCGAGTGTCCCGGCGCGGCGCAGCTCGGGCTTGCGCCCGCCCCAGATGAGCTGCTGGGTCTGAGCGAAGAACTCGATCTCGCGAATGCCGCCGCGGCCGAGCTTGATGTCGTGGCCGGCGACGGCAATGCGTCCGCCGCCGCGACGCGCATTGATCTGGCGCTTGATCGAATGGATGTCCTCGATCGCCGCAAAATCGAGATTTTTGCGCCAGAGGAAGGGCCGCAGCTCGCCAAGAAAGGCAAGCGCCGCGTCGCGATCGCCGGCAACCGGCCGCGCCTTGATGAAGGCGGCACGCTCCCAATTCTGGCCGGCACTTTCGTAGTAGGTGAGGGCCGCGCGGGTGGCAACGGCGGGCGGCGTCGAGCCAGGATCGGGGCGCAGCCGGAGATCGGTTCGGAAAACATAGCCGTCGGCCGTTCGCTCGGCCATCATCCGCACCAGTTCGTGCGCGATTTGGGTGAAGAAGGCCTGCACGCTGCGCCGGCCGCGATAGCCTGTGCGTTCGCCGTCGAAGAGCACGATGAGATCGATATCGCTCGAATAATTGAGCTCGCGCGCGCCGAGCTTGCCCATGCCGAGCACGATAAGCCCGCTTTGTTCGACGCACTCGGAGGCGATCTCGCCACTAGCCGCCGCATTCGCCAAGAGATGGCGCACGACGATGTCCAGCGCACGTTCGGCAAATTCGCTGAGTGCGCCGGTGACCTGTGCCAATTCCCACTGACCCGCGAGGTCGGCGAGGGCGATGATTAGCGCGGCGCGGCGTTTGGCCACGCGCAACGCCGCCATCACGGCATCGCGTGACGACCGAATCGCGACTTCGTGATTGAGCCCGTCCAGAATCTCGGCGAAAGTGGCGTCGAGGCCCTGTTCGGCGAGCCGCACGACAAAGCCCGGCTCCTTGAGACAAATCTGGGTGAGGTACGGGCTGTTGCCGAAAAGCGATAAGAGTAGCCGTGCGCCTTCTGTATTCGCGGCGAGCGCACGCATTGTTTCGGCCAAGGTTGCATCGCCTGCGTCGTCCGCCGCCTCGCTCCAGCGCGCAAGGCCGACGGCGGCGAGCGATTCGTCCGCGGGCGGCGGCAATGCTTTGAAGACGGGGTGCGAGGAGAGTGGTACCTGCATCAAATAAGGCTCATAACAGGGCGCATCAAGACTTAGAGCATTTCGGTGCTCCAAGGAAACCGTCCGACCTGCGCTCGCGATGAGGTTCTCCGTTATCTGATATGCGTCGCAGCTTCCGCATCCTGATCCGCATATTGGCGGCGCTGGTCGCCGGCGTCGCCGTGGCCGCCGGCTTCGGCTTTTGGCTGCTCCGCCAAGGGCCGATCTCGCTCGATCCCATTGCGCCGATGATCGCGGCGGCGCTGTCACGCGGCAATGGCATTGCGGCGACGGTCGATCACACGCTGCTGAGCCTTAACAATGACGGCCGCATCGGAGTATTGGCGCGCGGCGTGCATTTGAGCCGGCCGGAAAGCGGCGCCGCGCTGACGCTCGACGAGATCAATATTGAAATCAATCTGCGCGCAACGCTTCGCGGCGTGATCGCGCCGACCCGGATCGCGGTGACCCGGCCGCAGCTGCAGCTCTTGCGCGAGGCCGACGGCAGCTTCCACCTGGGGATCGGCAATCTCGAAGCACCGGCAGCAGAAGATTGGGGTGCAAAATTCCTGGGCGACCTCGTCAAGCCGCCTGGCGGCGGTGGCACGCTGGGTGATTTGCGCCAGGTTTCGGTCGAGCAAGCGAGCCTTATCGTCGACGATCGCTCCCTCGGTATTACCTGGCGCGCGGACAATGTCGATCTTTCGCTCGCGCGCGCCAATGATTCGACAGCGGGAATTTTTTCCGTCACTGCCGGCAATGAGCGCTTCCGCGGTGACTATATCTACACGGTTGCGGATGACAGTCTCGTCGTGCGGCTCGATTTCGCCGATCTTCGGCCCGCTCGTTGGGCCGCCGCGGCACCGTCGCTCGCCGGTCTCGCGGCGCTGGATGTGCCGTTCTCGGGTCAGGTGATTGCCGTGATCGACGGTACGCAACTGACGCTTCGCGACGCGACCTGGGATGTCAGCCTCGGCGCGGGCGAGGTCAGGCACGACGTGTTCGAAGGCGGCGTTCTGGCCCTTTCCGGCGCGCGTATGCAGGCGGGCTATGACCTGGCGCATCGGCGGCTCAATATCGGTCTGCTGACGGTGACACTCGGTCATGGCGCGCTCGGTGCGTCGGGCACGATCGACGGCGTCGCAGGCGAGCTGCTATCCGGGTCGAAGCCGCTGGCGCTCGATCTTCGGCTCACCCTCGCCGCCGAAGCGCTGAAAGTCGACGACTTCCCGGGGCTGTGGCCCGATTACGCCAATGTCGATACGCGTAACTGGGTCACGCAGCATTTGCGCGACGGCACGATCAACCGGCTCCAGGCGCAGCTTGCCCTGCATATCGACCTCGCACCCGGATCGGCAAAGCGGGTCGGCATCGATCAGCTCGACGGCACCTTTGCCTTTTCCGGTCTCAGCGTCGAATATTTCCGGCCGCTGCCGCCGGCGCTCAACGTCAACGGGACGGCTCGGTTCGATCGCACGGAAATCGAGTTCGCGGCGACGAGCGGGGAAGTCGGCGCGGTCAAGGCCCGGGCCGCCACGGCGCGTTTCTATCAGCTCGACAAGCCCCCCAATGAACAGGCGAAGATCGACGTGACCGCCGCCGGGCCGCTCGGCGACACGTTGGCGCTGCTCGATACACCGCCATTTTATTATTCACGCGGCATGGGGATCGACCCAAAGCACGCGACGGGCGACGTCTCGACGCAGCTGAGTTTTGCCTTTCCGCTGCTGCGCAACCTGCCGCTCGATAAAGTCGACTACAGCGCAACAGCGAATCTCGCCGGCGTCAGCGT
Source organism: Allostellaceae bacterium (assembly GCA_036490955.1). Taxonomy (GTDB): domain Bacteria; phylum Pseudomonadota; class Alphaproteobacteria; order ATCC43930; family CGMCC-115725; genus CAIKMD01. Next base: position 17,242 of record DASXCX010000279.1, read on the forward strand.
CGACAATGCGTTGCTGGGTCGTGACCTGAGCGATGGCGCGCTCAGCCTCAAGCTCGATCGGAAGATGGCGCAAGCGACCGGCACCGCGAAACTGGCCGGTGTTCCGGTGTCGCTAACTTGGCAGGAAGCGCTCCAGGCGAAAGCGCCGGTACGAACGCGTTACGATATTTCGGCGCGGATCGACGTTGCGCAGCGCCATGCTCTCGGCCTCGATTTGTTCGAAGATTATATCGGAGGGCCGGTCGGTGTCGCGGCAAGCTACAGCCTCGGCCCCGCCAATCGGGCGCAAGCCGTCGCGACGCTCGACCTTTCCGAAAGCACGCT
>DASXCX010000280.1:0-1885 GCA_036490955.1 Allostellaceae bacterium
GAAAGGCGACAGTTATCGCGTCGCCGGCGCGCATTATTTCGAGGTTGCCATCAAACCGGACCATCCCCCGGTGAAATCGCCTGCCGAGATGATCGCGGCGTCGAAGAACAAGCCGCTCTACGACGGGCCGCGCTTCTTCATCTATGAGGAACGTCTGGCGCCCGGCGACACGCGACCGCGCCACAGTCACAGCCAGCGTGTTGAGATCCGCCTCAATATCGGACCGCTACTCGATCAGTGGCTCGATCCGCCGGCAAAGCCGATCCTGCCGAGCATCGTCAATTTCCGCCAAGCCGGCATTCACATCACCAAGAATGTCGGCGACATGGCGCTGCGCAATCTGATCGTCGAGTTCAAGCCAGCAGCAAAATAAACCACGGCCGAAATAGGTTCAGGGATAGATCAAGCTTTTCGGATCGGGGTTGCTTTTGATGAGACCTTGTTCGCGCGAGACCTGCACCCAGAAGCTCAGCGCGTCGGGCGTGATCTGCACGTAGAAATCCTTCGGTACGTCGACGATGGCCGCGATCGGCGGCGGCAGCTTGGTATAGATCGCAAGGCTCGCGCGCACCGATTTATCGTTCGCTGGATCTTTGATGTAGGCCGCCGCTTCCTCGAGCGCTGCCTGCAGCGCCTTGATGGTGTCGATATTCTTTTCCGCCCAGGCGCGCGTGGCGACGAAATTGACCGGGCTTGTGCCGGCCGGGATGACCGAAGAGTAGCTGCCGATATCGTAGCCGGTCTTGTCGGAGAGGATGCGCGTATAGAACGGATCGACTGAGGCGACCGCGTTGACGAGATGGCCTTTCAACGCATCGGCCATCTGCGGGAAGCCGATCTCGACCCAATTGACCTTGTGGTAGTCGAGGCCGTTCGATTGCACCCATTTCCGCGTCAGCACGTCGATGATACCGCCGAGACCCGGCACGCCGATACGCTTATCCTCGAGATCCTTGGGTCCGTGGAGATTACTGTCGGCGCCCGCGATGACTCCGCTGGGCGACGAGATCGGATAGACATTGGTGCCGGCGACGACGACGAGATCGAGCCCCTGTTCATTCGCTTGGAGCAGGATCGTCGGGGTCGGCCCGCCGAGTTGCGCCGTATCGGCGATCAGCGCCGCCGAGATCAGCGAGCCGTTGGTCGTGAGCGTCATATCGATGTCGAGGCCATGCTTCGCCAGCATGCCCTGATCCTTGGCGACATAGAGCCCGACGAAAGAGGCGACCGCCGTGTACATGAAATTGAGCTTGGTCGCAGCCTCGACCGGCAACACCGCAAATGCGTACAAGATAGCCGCGATTATGAGCTTACGAAGCACTGACATTCCCCCTCGTCGCCACCCGCGCTGTGCGGTATTACCTTATGGCCCGATGGGGCACTATAGAGGCAGATGCCTTCGGGAAGGAGAGTGCGATGACATTCAGGACCATTCTGGCCGCGGCCAGCGGCGGCGGTGCCAGCGACGGCACGATCGAGCTTGCCTGCCGGTTCGCGCGCCGCTTCGGCGCCCATCTCGAGGCCTTTCACGCCAAGCCCGATCCGCGCGATCTTTTCGCGTACTCGACCGATGCTTTCGGCAACTCGATGTCGGGCGATTTCGTCGACCGCTTCGTCAAGGATTCGGACAGTATCGCGGCGAAGACCAAAGCCTCTTTTGAAGCGACGATCGCCAAGCACCAGATCGGGCTCAGCGCAGCACCGTCATTGGGCCCGCCCGAGAAGGCCTCGGCTTCGTGGCGCGAAGAGGTCGGCTACGCGTCGACCTTGGTCGCCCGCCGTGCGCGTTTCTTCGACCTCGTGGTGCTCGGCCGCTCGGAGCGTGTCGTCGATCAGCCGCATACCGACGTCGTCGAGCAAACGCTGATCAATTCCGGCCGACCGG
>DASXCX010000281.1:0-17838 GCA_036490955.1 Allostellaceae bacterium
CCGCAGGACGTGGTGGCGAAGAGCGGCGCCGATATTCTCCGCCTCTGGGTCGTGGCGTCCGACTATTCCGAGGATCTGCGCATCGGGCCGGAGATCCTGAAATACCAGAGCGACGTCTATCGCCGGCTGCGCAACACGCTGCGCTATCTCCTCGGTGCGCTCGATGGTTTCACCGAGTCCGAGCGCGTCGCGGTGAAGGATATGCCCGAGCTCGAGCGCTACATCCTCCATCGTCTCGCCGAGACCGATGCGCTGGTGCGCCAGACGGCGGAGGCTTACGACTTCCACACCATGTTCACGGCGCTGCACAATCTTTGCGCCGTCGATCTCTCGGCCTTCTATTTCGATGTGCGCAAGGATGCGCTCTATTGCGATGCGCCGCATGCCATACGCCGCCGCGCCGTTCGCGCCGTGCTCGACCATGTGTTCGAGCATCTCGTGCGCTGGCTCGCGCCGGTCCTCTGCTTCACTGCCGAGGAAGCCTGGCTAAGTCGGCATGGCGACGATGAGGAGTCGAGCGTGCATCTCGAGCTCTATCGCGACATTCCCACAACGTGGCGGGACGACACGTTGGGAATAAAATGGGCGAAGATTCGCGAGCTGCGCCGCGTCGTCACCGGCGCGATCGAGCTCGAGCGCGCGCAGAAACGCATCGGCTCCAGCCTTCAGGCCGCGGTCGAGATTTTCGCCGCGCCCGAATGGGCCGGGCCACTCGCCGATATCGATTTGCCCGAGTTCTGCATCACCTCGGCGGCGGTGCTCGAACTCGGCGCGGTGCCGGCGGACGCGTTCGCGCTCGGTGATGTGCCCGGCGTCGGGGTGCGGGTGACGCTGGCGTCGGGCGAAAAATGCGAACGGTGCTGGCGCGTGTTGACGGAAGTCGGCGACGAGAAGGCCCATGCCGATCTCTGTCACCGCTGCACCGAAGCCGTCGAAAGTCTCGCAGGAGCTAAGCAATAAGCATGTGGCTTGGGCTCATTGTCGCGCTCGTGGCCGTGGCCGCCGATCAGGCGAGCAAGGCCTGGATCCTCAGCTTCTTCTCAGACCGCGGCGAGCCGGTCGCGGCGGTGACGCCGTTTTTCAACCTCGTCCTCACCGGCAATCGCGGCATGAGCTTTGGGCTCTTCAACACCAACGCGGCGATGAATACGGCCGTGTTCACCGTGCTGGCGGCGGTGATCGTGATCGCGCTGCTGGTGTGGCTGCGGCGCGCGCACAATCCCGTGATCCGCGTCGCGCTCGGCATGATCGTCGGCGGCGCGATCGGCAATGTGATTGATCGGTTAGTGCGCGGTGCGGTCGTCGATTTTCTCGATTTTCATCTCGGCACATGGCACTGGTACGCCTTCAATGTCGCCGATGCGGCAATTTGCCTGGGGGTCATTGCGCTGCTGCTAGACAGCTTGCTTGCGCGCCCAAAAGCCGCGTAATCTGTGGATATCTGTGAAAAAGTAGGGAGCGCCGAGGCGTGAGGGTCAGGTCGTCGTTATTGCTGGTTGCGATGCTCGGCGTCGCAACCCTGCCGCTGGGCGGCTGCGATAGCTTCAATCGCGCGATCGGCAAGACCAGGGTCATCCCCGACGAGTTCCAAGTGGTCTCGAATGCGCCGCTGGCGATCCCCCCGGATTACGCGTTGCGGCCGCCGCGTGTGGGCAATGGGCCGGAGCAGGCAAATCCCACGGATCAGGCGCGGGAGACGGTGTTCCGTGCGGGCGACACCGCTAACGGCCAACCGGATCCAGGCGCGTCCAGCGCGAGGATGAGCGCGGGCGAGCAGGACCTGCTGCGTCAGGCCGGTGCGAACAATACGCCCTCCGATATTCGTCAGACCGTCGACGCCGATCCGACCGCGGGCGTGCCGTTCGAGCGCAGCCTTGTCGACAAGCTTCTGTTCTGGTCGGGGCCGACGACGCCGGTGTCCAACGACACGCTCAATCCGGGCGAGGAAGCGTCGCGCATTCGCGTCGCGCAATCGGTTGCCAAGCCGGGTGGTCCGGCAGCGGCACCCCCCGCCGACGCGCCGGTACCGACTTTCGAACACGGGCAAAAAAAGTCGGGCTGGTTCGGCTGGTTCTGACGCTGCCCGAGGAGGGCTCATGACGACGCCGACATTGCGGGAGGGATCGCGCGCGATCCTGCTCCTGCTGTTCTTCGTGCTCGGCATCGTGCCGGCGGCACACGCCAAACTCTTCGACGCGCAGAGCTTCACCCTTCCCAACGGCCTGCAAGTCGTCGTCATCCCCAATCATCGCGCGCCGATCGTGACGCAGATGGTCTGGTACAAGGCCGGCGCCGCCGATGAGGTCTTCGGCGTATCGGGCGTGGCGCATTTCCTCGAGCATCTGATGTTCCGCGGCACCAAGACCGTGGCGCCGGGCGAATTCTCGCACATCGTTGCGGAGAATGGCGGCGAGGAGAACGCCTTCACCACCCATGATTACACCGCCTTTTTCCAGAACGTCGCCGCTGATCGCCTCGAGTTGGTGATGAAGCTCGAAGCCGATCGCATGGCCAATCTCGTCATCAACGACGCGGTCGTTAAGCCCGAGCGCGAAGTGATCATCGAAGAGCGCCGCATGCGGATCGACAACAGCCCATCGGCACTGTTCGACGAGCAGCTCGATACCGCGCTTTATCTCCATCATCCCTACCGGATCCCGACGATCGGCTGGGAAGACGAGATGCATAAGCTGACGGCGCAGGACGAGCAGGAATTTTACAAGCGCTGGTACGCGCCGAATAACGCTGTCCTCGTCGTCGCGGGCGACGCGACGGTGGAGAAGGTGAAGGCGCTGGCGGAGAAATATTTCGGTCCGATCCCATCGCGTGCGGTGCCGGCGCGGCAGCGTGTCGCGGAGCCGCCCAAAGTCGCCATGGCGCGGCTCAGCATGAAGAATCCGCGCGTCACCCAAATCCAATGGAGCCGGCAGTGGCTCGCGCCGAGCTACGATCGGGGCGACACGACCGAGGCCTATCCGTTGCAAGTCCTCGCCGAGGTGCTCGGCGGCAGCGCGGCGTCGCCGCTCTATAAGGGCCTCGTGATCGACAAAGGCCTCGCGCTGTCGGCCGGCGCTTATTACGACCCCAATCAATTCGATCTCACGACCTTCGGCTTCAGTGCGACGCTGAAGGATGGCGTCACGGTGCCCGATTTCGAGACCGCGATCGACGGGATCGTGAAAGACGCGCTTGCGGGCGGCATCACCGCCGACGAGGTCGAGCGCGCCAAGCAGCGTATGATCAATGCCGCGGCTTATTCGCGCGACAGCCTCTCCGGTCCGGCGCGCATCGTCGGCACGGCGCTGTCGCTCGGCCGCACGCTCGACGAGGTTCAGAGCTGGCCCGACAAGATCGCCGGTGTGACGCCCGATCAGGTACGCGCCGCCGCCAAAGCGGTGATCCGTGACGATATCGCCGTGACGGGCGTGCTCATGCCGGGACCCACATCATGATTGTCGCTCTCACGCTTCGGGCCGCGCCGTTGGCCGTCGCCGCCTTGATGGCGCTCGCTCTGCCGGCGCGCGCCGTTACCATCGAAGAGGTGAAAAGCGCGCAAGGCATCACCGCTTGGCTGGTCGAGGATCATTCCATACCGGTGATTTCGATGAGCGCGGCGTTTCGCGGGGGAACGGCGCTCGATCCCGCCGACAAACGCGGTCTCGCCACCATGGCGGTCGATCTGCTCGATGAGGGCGCCGGCGACCTCGACAGCACCGCCTATCAGAGCCAGCTCGAGGATCTCGCGGCGCAACTCAATTTCAACGCCGGCCCCGACACGCTCTCGATGCGGCTGCGTACGCTGAAGGAGAAGCTCGACCCGAGCTTCGACCTGTTGCGCTTGGCCTTGACCCAGCCGCGTTTTGATCCCGAGCCGGTGGCGCGGGTGCGCGCCTCGACTCTCGATGCCATCGCCCGCGAGCAACGCTCGCCCAATGCGCTCGCCAGCCGCCTGTGGTGGAAGACGGCTTTTCCCGAGCATCCTTACGGCCTTTCCCCGCGCGGCACGGCGGAATCGGTCAAGTCGATCACGCCCGACGACCTGCGCAGCCTCGTCCATGACCGCTTTGCCAAGGATGCGCTGATCGTGGGCATCGTCGGCGACATCACGCCGGCGGAGCTGAAGCCGCTGCTCGATTCGACTTTCGGCGGGCTGCCCGATCACGCCGCGCCCGGTACCGTCCCCGACGTGACCGCCGAGACCAAGAGCGCGGTCGAGGTCGCGAATATGCCGGTTCCGCAAAGCGTCATTGTCTTCGGTCAGCCCGGCCCCCTGCGCAACGATGCCGATTGGTATGCTGCGCTGCTCGACCTCAATATCCTGGGCTCGGGCGGCCTGGCGTCGCGCGTCACGCTGGAAGTGCGTGAAAAGCGCGGCCTTGCTTATTCGGTCACGGCATCGCTCGATCCGCTCAATCATACCGGCGTGATCCTCGGCCAGGCCGGCAGCCAAAACGCGAATGCCGCACAGGCGATCGGCGTCATCCGCGATACGTGGAAACGCATGCATGACGATGGGCCGACGGCCAAGGAATTGGCCGACGCCAAGACCTATATCACCGGCTCGTTCCCGCTCGGTCTCGACTCCACCGGCCGTATCGCCTCGATTCTGGTCTCGATCCAATTCGATCATCTCGGTATCGATTATCTCGCCAAGCGCGACAAGATCATCAACAGCGTCACCCTGGCCGATGCCAAACGCGTCGCGAAACGCCTGCTGTCGCCGGACAGTCTTCTGTTCACGGTTGTCGGCCAGCCGGCGAACCTAAACGACGCGGTGCGCGTTACTCCTGCCGGGGGGATCCTCCAAGGAGTTTCAGGGAATGGATTACCGGCAGAGCATTGACGGCTGCCTCGCCGACAAGGTCGGCCAGCGCGGTCTCGATCCGAGCGCACTCGATGCGCTGTTGGCGCGCGCCGCGCCCGCGCTCGATAAACTCAAGCGCATGCGGGGCGACGGCAGTTTGCCGTTGCTGCGTTTGCCCGGACACAAGGACGACATCGCGCAGTTGCGCCGTGTCCTGAAGACCTTCCGTGCCGCGCCGCGCCAAAAATTCCGCGACGTCATCATCCTTGGCACCGGCGGATCGAGTCTCGGCGGCCAGACGCTCTATGCGCTTGCCGATGAGCGCGCGCAGCCGCGGCTGCATTTCCTCGACAACATCGATCCGGCGACCTTCGAAACGCTCTTCGCCGCGATCGATCCGGCGCGCACCGGTGTGGTCGCGATCTCGAAATCGGGCGGCACCGCCGAGACGATGTCGCAATTCGCGATTTGCGTTGATTGGCTGCGCGCCAAGCTCGATCCCGATGCGGTCGGCCGTCACACGATCGCCGTCACCGAGCCGCACGACAGTCCGCTGCGGCAACTCGCGATGCGGCTGAAGACGCCGCTGCTCGACCATGATCCGGGCATCGGCGGCCGATATTCGGTGCTCTCGAATGTCGGGCTCCTGCCGGCGATGCTCGCCGGTCTCGATGTCGCGGCGCTGCGCGAAGGCGCAGGCGAGACGCTCGATGCGGCGCTCGGCGCCGCCAATCCGCGCGACAGCGGGCCGGCGCTCGGCGCGGCGATCGGCGTTGGCCTCAGCGAGCAGCATGGCATCCACACGACGGTGATCTTGCCCTACGTCGATCGCCTGGCGCATTTCGGGCTTTGGTTCCGCCAGCTCTGGGCCGAGAGCCTCGGCAAGGACGGCAAGGGCACGACGCCGATCCGCGCCATGGGCACGGTCGATCAGCACAGCCAGCTTCAGCTTTACCTCGCCGGTCCGGCCGACAAGATGTTCACCCTCGTGACCAGCGACATGGCCGGCAAAGGCCCGGTCGTCCCCCCCGACCTCGCCAGCGATCCGTCGCTCGCTTACCTCACCGGCAAGCACATGGGCGATCTCATGGATGCCGAGCAGCGCGCGACCGAGCAGGCCTTCATCCGCAACGGCCGGCCGACTCGGCGCTTCCATATCGCGCGACTCGACGAGAAGACGCTCGGCGGGTTGCTGATGCATTTCATGCTCGAGACGATCATCGCCGCCGATCTCTTTGGCGTGAATGCCTTCGATCAGCCTGCCGTCGAAGAAGGCAAAGTGATCGCGCGGCAATATCTTGGCGAGATGGGACGCGAAGCGGCACAATAGCCGCATGCCGATTCGCCTTCTGCCGGAAACGCTCGTCAATCGCATCGCCGCCGGCGAGGTGATCGAGCGTCCGGCGTCCGCGCTGAAGGAACTGGTCGAGAATGCGATCGACGCCGGCGCCACGCGTATCGATGTCACGCTGAAGGAAGGCGGCCAGAGTCTCGTCATCGTCGGCGACGACGGCATCGGCATGGATCAGGGCGAGCTGGCGTTGGCGGTCGAGCGCCATTGCACCTCGAAGCTGCCCGATGACGATCTCCTCCGCATCGATCATCTCGGCTTCCGTGGCGAGGCGCTACCCTCGATCGGCGCGGTCAGCCGTCTCACCATCACCAGCCGCAAGCGCGGCGGTGATTCAGGCTGGTCAATCGCCGTCGAAGGCGGCGCCAAGGCCGCGGTGCAACCTGCGGCGCTCAGCCAGGGCACACGCGTCGAGATGCGCGATCTCTTCTACGCGACGCCGGCGCGGCTGAAATTCTTGAAATCCGCGCGGTCCGAGCGCGAAGCCGCGATCGATGTGGTCGAGCGCCTCGCTATGGCGTATCCCGGCATCGCTTTCACCGTAAGCGGCGATGAGGATCGCATTCTCCTGCGTCTCAATGCGGTCGAGCGCGATCTGGCGGGTACCGACGGCCGCCGCCTGCGCCTCGCCGCCGTGCTCGGCAAGGAATTCGGCGACAACGCGATCGAGATCGACGCTTTGCGCGAGGGATTTCGTCTCACCGGACTCGCCGGCCTGCCGACGCTCAACCGCGCGACGGCGCGCGATCAATATCTCTTCGTCAACGGCCGGCCGGTGCGCGACAAGTTGTTGGCGGGCGCGGTGCGCGGCGCGTATCAGGATTTCCTCGCGCGCGATCGTCATCCGATGGTCGCGCTCTTCCTCGACGGGCCGGCCGACGCGATCGACGTCAACGTCCATCCCGCGAAAGCCGAGGTGCGCTTCCGCGACGGCGCTCTCGTGCGCGGGTTGATCGTCGGTGCGCTGCGGCAAGCGCTCGCCAACGCCGGCCATCGTGCCTCGACCACGGTCGCCGAAGCCGCGCTCGCTTCGTTTCGTCCCGGCGGCGCACCGTCGATTCCACATCGCACGCCGTGGCTGAATCCGCCGAGCTATGCACCGTCGCGCGGCCTCGCCGAAGATGCTGCGCTCTATCAGGCGCCGCTCATGTCCGATGCCTTCGTCGCGCCGGGCGCGCGCCCGGTTGCGGCGGCGGTCGAAGATACGACGCAATTCCCGCTCGGCGCCGCGGTGGCGCAGGTTCACGAGACTTATGTCGTCGCTCAGACCGAAGACGGCATCGTCATCGTCGATCAGCATGCGGCGCATGAGCGCTTGGTTTATGAACGGATGAAGGCCGCCATTGCCTCGACCGGCGTCGCGCGCCAGATCCTCCTGCTGCCCGAGGTCGTCGAGCTCGACGAAGGCGGTGTGGCGCGGCTTGCCGCGCGGGCCGAGCAGCTTGCGGAACTCGGCCTCGTCATCGAGCCTTTCGGCCAGGGTGCCGTCGTCGTGCGCGAGACGCCCGCACTCTTAGGTGAAATGGATGTGCAAGGGCTGGTGCGCGATCTTGCCGACGAGCTCGCCGAGCTCGGCAACGCGCTCTCGCTCAAGGAAAAGCTCGAAGAGGTCTGCGGCACGCTCGCCTGCCACGGCTCGGTCCGCGCCGGCCGCCGCCTCAACGCGTCGGAGATGAACGCGCTGCTGCGCGAGATGGAAGCGACGCCGCATTCCGGCCAGTGCAATCACGGCCGCCCGACCTATGTCGAGCTGAAGCTCGAAGACATCGAGAAGCTCTTCGGGCGGCGGTAGTTTCCTTTCATCGTTCCGTCCCGTCGCACTTCGGCGGCGAAAGCTTAATGAGCCGGTAACCAGTCAGGCTCCTAATCCGCCCATGGCCTATTTCCGCAACAACGCCGTCAATCTGCTCAATCTCCATTACGGCATTCACTCGATCGCGTTGTCGGGCGGCGGCGCGTTCTTCATCGCCTATCTCCTCGAAGCGGGCGTTCCCGCACCGGATGTTCTCGGCGCGATGGCGCTCATCTTGGCAGGCCGCTTCGTCATTCGACCGATCGTCCTCCTTCTCGCGCCGCGCTTCGGCATGCGGCCGCTCGTCATCGCCGGAACCGTGCTGAGCGCGCTGCAATACCCGTTTCTCGCGACCGTCCACGGGCTGGGTCCCGCGCTCCTGCTGCTCTGCCTCCTATCGGCGCTCGGCGACACGGTCTATTGGTCGACCTATCACGCTTATTTTGCCGCTCTCGGCGATCACCAGCATCGCGGCCATCAGGTCGGCGCGCGCGAAGCGCTCTCGGCCGCGGTCGGCATCGCGAGCCCGCTGGTCACCGGCGGAGTGCTCGTCGCGTTCGGGCCGATGATCGCCTTCAGCGCCGCGGCATTCGTGTTGTTGCTCGCGGCGCTGCCGCTTCTCTGGACGCCCAACGTCGCGGTTGTCCGCGAGGCGCCCGGCGCCTTCAAGGCCGCCATTCCCGGCATGCTGCTCTTTGTCGCCGACGGCTGGATCGCGGCCGGCTTTTATTTCACCTGGCAAATTGCGTTGTTTATTTCCTTGGGCGAAAGCTTTCTCGCCTATGGCGGCGCGCTGGCGGCGGCGGCGCTCGTCGGCGCGCTCAGCGGTCTCGTGCTCGGCCGCCATATCGATCGCGGACACGGCGCGCGCGCCGTATGGCTCGCGCTCGGTCTCATGGCCGCCGTCATCGTCCTGCGCGCGGCGGCGGTCGATCGCGCCGCGCTCGGCGTCATCGCCAATGCCCTGGGCTCTTTGGCCTCCTGCCTCTACATCCCGACGCTCATGACCGCGCTCTATAACCGATCGAAGCGCGCGCCCTGTCCCTTGCGCTTTCAAGTCGCCGCCGAAGGCGGCTGGGACATCGGCGGCGCCGGCGGCTCGCTCTTCGCGGCGCTCCTGATCGGCTTCGGCGCGCCTCTATCCGCCGGTATTCTTCTTTCGCTCGTCGGCGTCGTCGCCGCCTTCCTGCTGCTGCGGCGTCACTACGGCCGGCAGGATGAAGTGGAGCATCCGTTGCCTCAATCCTCCGGCAACATTGCAGGGTTGAACGCAATTTCCCAGAGATGACCGTCGAGGTCCTGGAAATAGCCGGCATAGCCGCCGTAGAAGGTCTCCTGCGCTTCCTTGACGATGGCCGCGCCGGCCGTCTGCGCTTGCACCATCACCGCGTCGACCTCGGCCTTGCTGCGGAGATTTTGCGCGACGGTGAAAGCAGTCGGCGCGCGTGGCGTTACGGGCAAGCCGGTGTCATGTGCGATGTTCTCCTGCGCCCAGAGGGCGAGCTTCAGACCGGGCTGCAGGTCGAAGAAGGCGACGGCGCCGTGCTCGAATTCGGTGCCGATGATGCCTTGCGTCGGCCAGCCCATCCCGTCGCGATAGAAGCGCGTGGCGCGTTCGAGATCGCCGACGCCGAGGGTGATGAGCGTGATGCGCGGTTTCATTTCGCGTATCTCAGGAACAGGAATTTCGCGGCGCCGTAGCGGCGCTCGTCGAGCGCCTCGAAACCCCCGGGTGCTTCCAAATCTTCTTTCGCGGCGATCTCGACCACCGCCAGTGCGCCGTCGGCGAGCCAGCCGCTTTGCGTCAGCGCGATGAGCGCCGGCGCGGCGAGATTCTCGCCATAAGGCGGATCGACAAAAGCAAGCGAGCACGCGCCGCTCGCCCGGGGCGGCCGCGTCGCATCGCCGTTGATGATCGCGGCATGCGCCGTCTCGCCGAGCGCGGCGATATTTTTTTGCAAGGCCGCGCGCGCGGCGCGGTCCTTCTCGATAAAGACGGCATGGCGCGCGCCGCGCGATAGGGCTTCGAGACCGAAGGCGCCGGTGCCCGCGAAAGCGTCGAGTACCATTGCGTCGAGGCACGAATCCTGCTCGCTGAAACGTCCGCCCGCCAGAATATCGAACACCGATTCGCGCGCGCGGTCGCTGGTCGGGCGCGTGGCGCGGCCCTCCGGCGCGGTGAGCACACGGTGGCGATGCTTACCGGCGATGATCCGCATGCGCGTGCTTCTTCGCCCGGGCCTTGGCCCGGGCATCTTTGCCCGGTCGCGATGGCCGCTGCGGTGCCGGTAACGGCTGGTGGCGCTGCGGCTTCGGCTTTTTCTCGGCGGTGCCGGGCTTGGTCTCCTCGCCGAATTGCTCGCGCATCACGCGCGGCGGCACTTCCTCGATCGCGCCGCGCGGCAGGTTGCCGAGCTGGAACGGGCCATAGGCGAGGCGGATGAGCCGCGTCACTGCAAGTCCCAGATGGGCCATCACCTTGCGCACCTCGCGGTTCCGGCCCTCACGCAGCGAGACGGTGAGCCAGGCATTGCTGGCATGCTGCTCGCCTTCGAAGACGGCCTGAATCGGCCCGTAAGCGACACCATCGACGGTGAGGCCTTTCTCCAAACCGTCGAGCCGCGCGGGATCGACCGCGCCATGCACGCGCACCTTGTAGCGCCGCAGCCAGCCGTTCGCCGGCAGCTCGAGGCGTCGCGCCAGTTCGCCGTCATTGGTGAGGAGCAGCAGGCCTTCGGAATTGAGATCGAGCCGTCCGACCGAGATCAGCCGCGGCAAATCTTTCGGCAGCGCGTCGAACACCGTCGCCCGGCCTTTCTCGTCGCGATGCGTGGTGACGAGCCCGGCGGGCTTGTGATAGCGCCATAGCCGCGCGCGCTCGGCGGCGGGCAGCGGTTTGCCGTCGACGGTGAGCTCGGCCGGGTCGCTGACATTGACCGCGGGCGAGCTCAGCACGTCGCCGCGTAGCGCGACGCGGCCGTCGGCGATCCAGCGCTCGGCATCGCGGCGCGAGCACAGCCCGGCGCGCGCCAGGAGCTTTGCGACGCGCTCGCCTTTCGCTTCGGCTGCCGCCTCGGCCATCACCGGCACGCGGCGATGAATGCCGCGAACAGCCGCTTGTCGCCTTCGGAGAGCCCGTATTCGGGATGCCACTGCACGCCGATGCAAAAGCGGCGGCGCGGGTCTTCGATGCCTTCGATCACGCCGTCGGGCGCGGTGGCGTCGATGACGATGCCGGGCGCGACGTCTTTCACCGCCTGGTGATGCGCGGAATTGACCGCGAGCTCGTCGCTTTGCGTGATCTTATGCAACTGCGTGCCGCGTGCGATGGCGACGGTGTGGCCGGGCTCGGTGCGCGGATTGGGCTGCTCATGCGCGAGGGCGTTCGGCACTTCGTCGGGGATGTGCTGGATCAGCGTGCCGCCGAGGACGACGTTGAGCAATTGCTGCCCGCCGCAGATGCCGAAGACCGGCTTGTCGGCTTGGAGCGCGCCTTTGGTGACGGCGAATTCGAAGGCGGTGCGGCGGTCCTTGGTGGTGACGCTCGCGTGTTTGCTGGCCGCGCCGAACAGCGCCGGGTCGACATCGAAGGCGCCGCCGGTGACGACGAGCCCCTGGATCAGGCCGAGATAATCCGCCGCGCGCTCCGGCTCATGCGGCAACAGGATCGGCAATCCGCCGGCCGCGACCACGGCGGTGCAGTAATTCTCGCGCAGCGCGTACCAGGGATGCGTCTTCGAATAGCCGCCCGGCGGCTCCGAATCGAGGGTGAGACCGATGACGGGTTGTGCCATGCTCGGAGTCTTAGGTCGCTTGCCCGCGACGGGCAAGGATTGGGGCCGCGTGACGTGGCCCGGCAAGGAAGGTTGAGCAATGCCGTCGCCGATGGAATTGGCGCTGGAGCAGGCGGGACGGGCGCAAGCGCGCGGCGAGGTACCGGTCGGCGCGGTGCTGATCGATGCCTCCGGCGCGGTGCTGGCATCGGCGGGCAACGAGGTCGAGGCGCGGCACGATCCGACGGCGCATGCCGAAATTCTCGTACTGCGCGCGGCGGCGGCGCTGCGTCAGGCGTCACGGCTCGGGGATTGCGATCTCCACGTCACGCTCGAGCCTTGCGCGATGTGCGCGGCGGCGATCTCTTTCGCGCGCATCCGCCGGCTCTATTACGGCGCCTATGATCCGAAAGGCGGCGCGGTCGAGCATGGGCCGCGCTTCTTCACGCTGCCGACTTGTCATCACCGGCCCGAGATTTACGGCGGTATCGACGAGCTGCGCGCCGCGGCGCTGCTGAAGGATTTTTTCGCGGAAAGGCGCTAGCGCTTTCTGCGTCATACCCGCGATAAAAATCGAGGCGTTAGATATGCCGCAGCCGCGGCATCACCTTCTCGGCGAAGAGGCGGTGCGAGCGTTGTGCCTGTTCGAAGGGAATCCCGCCGAAATAGAAGGTGCAATCGACCTGGGTGAAGCCCAGCATCTCTTGCGCCCGGGTCAAGAGCTTCACGGCATCGTCCGGCGTGCCGGCGATGACGCGGCACTCTTTCACCATCTGCGCGACGTTGACGACTTCCTGATCGACCTTCTGATAATTCTCGCGCGATGTGTGCTCGCGGTCGGCGCTCGAACGGTCGAGCGTATGCGTCGTCGCCCCGACATAGCGGATCAGCGCCTTGGTCGCGATGTCGCGCGCTTCGGCGCCGTCCTCGCTCAACACGACCTGATAATGCGTCGCGATCTTGTAGTCCTGCGCCGGACGGCCGGCGGCGATCCACGAATCGCGATAGATCTTGTTCAGCGGGATCAGCGGCTCGACGCCGCGATAGGCGACGGTGAAAATGCCGAAGCCCTGCTGGCCCGCGTACTTGAAACTGTCGGGCGTGCCGCCGCAGGAGAGCCAGATCGGCGGATGCGGGCGCTGTTGCGGCCGCGGCCAGACCTGCAGGTCGGAATATTGGTAGTAGGGGCCGTCATGACGGAAAGTCTCGCCGCTCCACGCCTTGCGGATAAGCGCGATGCCGTCCTTCAGCCGCTCCTGCGCATCGTCGCGCGGCACGCGCAGCCGGTCGTAATCATAGGCGACGAAGCCGCGGCCGACGCCAAGCTCGACACGGCCATTCGACATCAGATCGATCATCGCCCATTGCTCGGCTATCTCGATCGGATTGTGCAGTGGCAGCACGATAATGGACGATCCCAAGCGCACGCGCTTCGTGCGCTGGGCAAGCGATGCGATCATGATCGTCGGCGACGGCACCAGCCCGCCATAGGCATCGAAATGGTGTTCATTGGCGAACAGCATGTCGAACCCGGCATCCTCGCTCGAGACCAGGAACTCGACGAAGCGCCGCATAAAGCCGCCCACATCGCCGTCGACATCCTCGAAATAAGTCGGCAGGCAGAAATGGCCGAATTTCATGACGACGCTCCTTCGTTACACAATTCCAGTCACGCGACCGCCGGCTCGGGCGCGACGCTCTTTTGCGCCAGCACATCGCGCGGCACGAACATCATCAAGATCACGCCGAGGATCAAGATACTGGCGACGGCGAGCAACGGCACCGAGAAACCGCCCGTCGCGTCGCGCAGCATGCCGACGATGATCGGCGAGAGGCTCGAGCCGCCGATCGCCACGGTATTGAGAAAGGCCAAGCCCGCGGCATGCGCCTCGCGCGGCAGGATGATCGACGGCGTCGTGAAGAACACCGGCCAGGCCGAGAGGCTGAACGCGGAGGCGACGATCAACCCGCAAAGCTGCACGACGGGCGAGGTTGCGAGTCCCGACGTTGCCCAGCCGCCGGCGGCGACGAGCATCGGGATGACGCAATGCCAGAAACGCTCGCTCTGCCGGTCCGACCGCCGCGTCCAATAGATCATCCACAAGATCGAGCAGGCCGGGGGGATGGCGACGATGAGGCCGATCTGCCAGGTCGCCATGCCCTCGCCCGAGAAGCCGCGCACGATCTGCGGCAGCCACAGGCCTTGCGCGCTGACGGTGCAGATGAGGCAGGCATACGCGAAGGAGAGCAGCAGCATGTTGCGGCCGAGCACCATGCGCGGGATCGAGCGCTTGGGGCCCTGAGGCTGCGAGCGCCGGCGCGCTTCCTCGTCGCGTTCCAAGAGGTTGATGAGCGTCGACTTCTCGTCCGCCGACAGGAACTTCGCGTCTTTCGGTTTGTCGGCGAGGTGGAAATACATCCAGACGCCGAAGACGATTGCGGGCAGGCCTTCGATCAGGAACAGCCATTGCCAGCCATGAAGGCCCCAAGCGCCGTTGAGGCCGAGGATGAAGCCGCCGACCGTCGCGCTGAGCATGCCGGCCAAGGGCTGCCCGAGCATGAACATGGTCTGCGCGCCGGCGCGGCGATATTGCGGATACCAATAGGTCATGTAGAGAACGAGGCCGGGCGCGAAACCGGCTTCGGCGATGCCGACGAGGGCGCGCAAGCCCGCGAGGCTCCATGGGCCCGTCGCGAACATCGTCGCCGCCGAGGCGACACCCCAGGTGATCATGATGCGCGCCAGCCATTTGCGCGCGCCGACGCGTTCGAGAATCAGGTTCGAGGGAATTTCGCAAAGGAGATAGGCGACCGACAGCGCCGTTCCCGCGAGGCCGAAGGTTGTGGCGGTGAGGCCGAGATCCTTGTTCATCGTCAGCGCCGCGAAGCCGATATTGGTGCGGTCGACGAAATTGATCATCAGGCAGACCATCAGAAACCAGAGATAGCGGTTCGAGACGCGTTTCAGGACCGCTTGCTCCTTCTCTCCGAGCGCGGTCGTTGCTTGAGCCATTGCCATTGGTATTCCTCTCCGCGGCAAGCTTCGCCGATCATCGCGGGGATGACAAGTATGGGCAGGTCGGGATGAAAGCGATTCCAGGCGGGTTTTTCGGCACGGCCGCCACTTGCATGCCGATTAAGAGAGGTTAAGCGATGGTCATTATGGCTTGAGCGCGCGCCAGCCGATGTCGCGGCGGCAGAAACCCTCGGGCCAGTCGATACGGTCGATCACGGCGTAAGCGCGGTTGCGCGCGTCCCCGATCGTGGCGCCGAGGCCTACGATATTGAGCACCCGCCCGCCATCGGCGAGAAGCTTCTCGCCCACGCGCTTGGTGCCGGCATGGAAAATCTGAACCATCGGATCGCTTGCCGCGGCGGCGTCGAGGCCTCTTATCTCGGTGCCGCGCAGGGGATCATCGGGATAGCCCTTGGCGGCGAGCACGACGCCGAGCGCTGTCTCGTCGCGCCAGCGCAGATCGAAGTCATCGAGGACGCCGTCGTACGCGGCGAGCAGCGCGGGCAGGAAATCGCTCTTCAGCCGCGGCAGCAGCACCTGGCATTCGGGATCGCCGAAGCGGACATTGTATTCGATGAGCTGCGGCCCTTGGGCGGTGAGCATCAGCCCGGCATAGAGCACACCCTTATAGGGGTGCCCATCTTTCGCCATGCCATCGAGCGTCGGGCGAATGATGCGCGCCATGACCTCATCGGCGATTGCCTGCGTGACGCAGGGCGCCGGCGAATAGGCGCCCATGCCGCCGGTGTTGGGGCCTTTGTCGCCGTCGAAGACGCGTTTGTGATCCTGCGCCGAAGCGAGCGGCAGCGCATGCTGGCCGTCGCTCAACACGAAAAAGCTCGCTTCCTCGCCCTCGAGGAACTCCTCGATCACCACTTCCGCGCCCGCCGCGCCGAAGCGATTGGCGATGAGCGCGTCGTCGATCGCCGCTTCGGCTTCGGCGAGGGTCATGGCGACGGTCACGCCCTTGCCCGCCGCAAGCCCGTCGGCCTTGACGACGATCGGCGCGCCTTCGGCGCGCGCATAGGCTTTGGCGGCGCTGGCATCGGCAAAACGCGCATAGCGCGCCGTCGGGATGCCGTATCGGGCGCAGAGATCCTTGGTGAAGCCTTTCGAGCCTTCGAGCGCCGCGGCGGCGGCCGAGGGGCCGAAAGCGGCGATGCCGGCGGCTTCACATCTGTCGACAAGTCCCGCGACGAGCGGCGCTTCCGGTCCGACGACGACGAAATCGATCTTCTCCTTTTGCGCGAAGGCGAGGATCGCCGCGATATCGGTTGCGGCGATCGGCACGCAGATCGCCTCTTGGGCAATGCCGGGATTGCCGGGCGCGCAAAAAAGCGCATCGCAAAGCGGCGAGGCGGCAATCGCCCAGCAGAGCGCATGCTCGCGTCCGCCCGATCCGATCACCAATACGCGCATGCCTGGCTCCGCTTGCCCGTCGTCGTTTTCGCGAAAGCGGGAATCCAGCGGTCTCTCTGGACCCCGCTTTCGCGGGAGACGAACTGAAGTATCGGGGGGCTTCTAGCACCTCAATGAAAATCGCGCGACGGCGGGAAGGTGGCGCGGCGGCGGTGCCAGCGGTCGCGAGTGTCGGGCTCGGGCAGTTCGCGCGGGATGAGCGGCTGGTCGAGTGCGGCGAGCCGGTGCGAGAGATCGACCAGCCGGTCGGCGATGACGTGGATGACGTAGCCGCTCTTGTCGCACTGGATCTTGCCCTCGACGCCGAGCACGCGGCTGCCGACCGCTTCGCGGCGGAAGCGCGCGAAGATATCGGGCCAGAGCACGATATTGGCGATTCCGGTCTCGTCCTCGAGCGTCATGAAGATCACGCCTTTGGCGGTGCCCGGCTGCTGCCTTACCAGGACGATGCCGGCGAGCTTCGCGCGCTGCCCGTCCTTCAGCGCGGCGAGATCGCGGTTGCGCAACACGCGCTCGCGCTCGAGGCGCGGTCGCAGCAGCGACAAGGGATGCGCCTTGAGCGAGAGGCGCAGATGGTTGTAATCCGCCGTCACCTCTTCGCCGAGACTCATCGCCGGGAGCGCGACCGCCGGCTCCACACTGCTGTCGGGCCGGGTCGCGGCGGCGAAGAGCGGCAACGGCTTCTCGCCAAGGCCGCTCGCCGCCCACAGCGCGTCGCGGCGCTTCAACCCGATGCCGTTCCAGCCATCGCCATCGGCAAGCTTCTCGAAGGTGGCGCGCTTGAGCTTGCCGTTGCGCTGCCAGAGCCGCCGCATCGTCACGGCATCGCCGGCCGTGCGCGCCGCGATCAATTCTTTCGCCTCGTCTTCGCTGAAGCCCTTCACTTGGCGGAAACCCAAGCGCAGCGCGAAGCCGCCCTGGTCGTCGGGCTCCAGCGTGTGGTCCCATTGGCTTGCGGCGATATCGACCGGTCGCACTTCGACGCCATGCTCCTTCGCGTCGCGCACGAGCTGCGCCGGCGCATAGAAGCCCATCGGTTGGCTGTTGAGGATCGCGCAGGCGAAGACCGCCGGATAAAAGCATTTGAGCCAGGCCGAGGCATAAACGAGCAGCGCGAAGCTTGCCGCATGGCTTTCGGGAAAGCCGTAATCGCCGAAGCCTTCAATCTGGCTGAAGCATCGTTCGGCGAAGTCGCGCTCATATTCGTTATTGACCATCCCTTGGATGAAGCGCTCCTTCATAGTGCCCATGGTGCCGACATGGCGAAAGGTCGCCATCGCTCGGCGTAGCTGATTGGCTTCATCGGGCGTGAAACGGGCCGCGATCATGGCGATGCTCATCGCCTGTTCCTGGAACAGCGGCACGCCGCAGGTACGCGACAGCACTTCCGCCAGCTCAGGCTTGGGATAATGAAGCGGCGCGTCGGGGCCTTTGTCGCGCTGCGTCAGATAGGGATGAACCATGTCTCCCTGAATGGGGCCAGGACGGACGATCGCAACTTCGACCACGAGATCGTAGTATTTGCGTGGCTTAAGTCGCGGCAGCATGGTCATCTGCGCCCGGCTTTCGACCTGGAACACGCCGACGGAATCGGCCTTGCACAGCATGTCGTAGACCGGCGTGTTCTCTTCGAGGTGTTCGTCGCGCGTTATCTGGTAAAGTTCGCGCTCGACGTTGTAATGC
>DASXCX010000282.1:0-17042 GCA_036490955.1 Allostellaceae bacterium
GCTGATATCACCGGTCTCGAACGCCTTGAAGATGCGCCGCACATTGGCGATCGCGCGCGCGGGGCTCGGCTTTCGCGGCGGCATGTTACTTGCTCCTTACTTGCTCCGGATATCGTCCGTGGCGCGTTTCAGGATCGCCGCGATGCGCTGTTGCTCCTCGGGCGACGAGCGCCGGCGTTCGCGCAGCACGCTGCGCAGATCGCGCCGCGCCGCGCGCAGATCCTGCGCCATCTCCTCGTCCTCGGCGTCGGCGGCGAAGACTTCGCGCACCCGGTCCATCTTGCGGCCCATGCGCTCGAGCTGGGTGAGGATCGCGTCGGCGATGGTCTCGTCGCGCTTCAGCTGCACCTCGCCGTCCGGCGTGATGCGATAAAGCTTTTTCGATCCCTCGCTCTCGAACACGACCGCGGCTCCCGTCTCTTCGAGAAAGGTAAGCGCGGGATAGACCATGCCGGGACTCGGCACATAGAAGCCGCCTGAGCGATCTTCCAGTGCCTTGATGATTTCATAGCCGTGGCGTGCTTTCTCCTTCAACAGCGCCAGGATGACGAGTTGCAAATCGGCGGCGCCGAGCTTGCGGCCGGTACGAAAGCCACCGCCGCCCATGCCGGTCCCGTCGGCGAAACCCGCCGCGAAGGGGCCGAAACCGTGCCGGCCGCGACGATGCTCGCGCATATGCCGATGGCCAAATTTTCCTGTTTTACCAAAGTGATGATGCATTCTTTACTCTTTCAATGTAGCTATCAACATATCGTAAGATATATCATTCAATGAAAAAGTCAAGACCCCCGAGCCACTTTCCGTTTCGTGGCGGTTTCTGATGACTCGCTGTGTTAGGGTTTTCCAACAGAACATTTACGGGAGGAGATACCAATGCGCGTTCACACGGTCGTCGCGGCCGCGATTGCGGTCGTCGCGCTGCATGCGGCCATCGCTCAGGCCGATCAGCTGAAAATTCGGATGGGATGGGTCGCGGCGCCTGCCTCGCTCGTACCAATTCTTTTCCCGACCGAGGGCATCGCCTTGCACAATGGCAAGTCCTACACGGTCGAGGCGACGCATTTTCAGGGCTCGCCGTTGCAGATCACGGCGCTGCAAAGCGGCCAGATCGATATCGCCGCGCTCGGCTTTTCCTCCTTCAGCCTCGCGGTCGAGAACGCGGGGATGAATGATCTCCGTATCATCGGCGACGAGATCCAGTGGGGCGTCGAAGGCTACGGCACGGCGGATTTCGCGGTGCTGAAAGACGGCCCGATCAAGAAGGTCGAGGATCTGAAGGGCAAGGTGCTCGTCACCAACGGCATCGGCGGCGGCCTCGACATGATCATGAAGGCCGAGATGCTGAAGCACGGCATGATCGACAAGCGCGATTTCAGTGTTATCGAGATCAACTTCCCTAATATGAAATCGGTGCTCGAGGAGCACAAAGCCGATCTCATCCCCTCGACCCTGCCGTGGTCGCGCGATCCGGCGCAAGCGGCCATCAGCCGTACGCTCTTCACGACCTCCGACGCGATGGGCCACGTCGCGCTGTCTTTCTGGGCCGCGCATCAGGATTTCCTCGAGAAGAATCGCGCCGCGATGGTCGATTTCCTCGAGGATTACGTGCGCTCGATCCACTGGTATCTCGATCCGAAGAATCACGACGCCGCGGTGAAATTTGTCTCCGACTTCACCAAGGTGCCGGTCGCGACGATGCAGGATTGGCTCTTCACCAAGGCCGACAACTACCGCGATCCCAACGGTCTTACCGATATCGACGCGGTGTCGCGCAATATCCACACGCAGCGCGAACTCGGCCTCATCAAAGCCGATCTCGACGGCCATCAATACGACCGGCTAGATCTCATCAAAGAGGGGGCGAAGCGCGTCAACAAATGAGCAGGTCGCGGGCCGTCGGGGCGGCGAAAGCCGCACGGCGGATTGGTCTGCAAAATAGCCCACTTATTTGCCCATAATAATCTTGGGCGGATTTTTGGTTGACGGCCGCGCATCGCCCGTCTTCGATGCGCGTGACGGCATCACACGCCAGAAAACAGGTGCAAAGCCATGGCCGATAGCTCCGCAAAGCCGAAAACCGATTGGGAAATCGCGCAGGCCGCCACGCTGCGGCCGATCATCGATATCGCGCGCGAGCGGCTGGGAATTCCGGCCGAGCAGGTCGAGCCTTACGGCCACCACAAGGCCAAGATCGGCATGGATTTCGTCAAGGAAACGCTCGCCAACAAGCCCGATGGCAAGCTGATCCTCGTCACCGCGATCAACCCGACGCCGGCGGGCGAGGGCAAGACGACGACGACCGTCGGTCTCGGCGACGCGCTCAACCGCATCGGCAAGAAGGCGATGATCTGCCTGCGCGAGCCCAGCCTTGGTCCGTGCTTCGGTATGAAGGGCGGTGCCGCCGGCGGCGGCTACAGCCAGGTCGTGCCGATGGACGACATCAACCTGCACTTCACCGGCGACTTCCATGCCATCGGCATCGCCAACAATCTCCTCGCGGCGATGATCGACAATCACGTCTATTGGGGCAACGAGCTCGGCATCGATCCGCGCCGCATCACCTGGCGGCGCTGCATGGACATGAACGATCGCGCGCTGCGTTCGATCGTCGATTCGCTTGGCGGCGTCGCCAACGGCTTCCCGCGCGAGGACGGTTTCGACATCACGGTCGCGTCGGAGATCATGGCGATTCTCTGCCTCTCGACCTCGATCGAGGATCTGCGCCGCCGCATCGGCAACATCATCGTCGCCCAGACGCGCGACCGGCAGCCGGTGAGGGCGAGCCAGCTCAAAGCCGACGGCGCGATGACCGCCGTGCTCAAAGATGCGATCAAGCCGAATCTGGTGCAGACGCTCGAGAACAACCCGGCTTTCATCCATGGCGGGCCGTTCGCGAATATCGCGCATGGCTGCAACTCGGTGACGGCGACGAAGCTGGCGCTGAAGCTGGTCGATTATGTCGTGACCGAAGCCGGGTTCGGCGCCGATCTCGGCGCGGAGAAATTCTTCGACATCAAATGCCGCAAGGCGGGGCTGAAGCCGAGCGCCGCGGTGGTCGTCGCGACCGCGCGCGCGCTGAAGTTCCATGGCGGCGTTGCACGCCCCAGTCTCGGCACCGAGAATGTCGAGGCGGTGACCAAGGGCCTCGTCAATCTCAAGCGCCATCTTGAGAATATCAAAAAATTCGGTATCCCCGCGGTGGTCTGCATCAACCGCTTCCCGAGCGACACCGACGCGGAGCTCCAGGCGATTGTCGCCGGCTGCAAGGCCGACGGCGTGAGCGCTTTCGTCTGCACGCACTTCGCCGATGGCGGCAAGGGCGCCGAGGCGCTGGCGAAAGCCGTCGCCGAAGTCGCCGATAGCGGCAAGGCAGCCTATAAGCCGCTCTATCCCGACGACATGAAGCTGCTCGACAAGATCAAGACGATCGCGAAGGAAATTTATCGCGCCGGCGATGTCGCGGCGCCGAAAGCGATCACCGACCGTCTTGCCGAATTCGAGAAGCAAGGCTTCGGTCATCTGCCGATCTGTATGGCGAAGACGCAGTACAGCTTTTCCGCCAATGGCGATCTTTACGGCGCACCGTCGGGCTTCGAGTTGCCGATCCGCGAGGTGCGTTTGTCGGCCGGCGCCGAATTCGTGGTGGCGATCTGCGGCGATATCATGACGATGCCCGGCCTGCCGCGTGTCCCTTCGGCCGAGCAGATCTACGTCAACGAGGCCGGCCAGATCATCGGTCTCTCCTAGAGGCGATGGAACGCGCCGAGATCCTCGCTTGGCGGCGCGGCAAGCGTGATGAGTTGATTGCATCGCGCATGGCGCTGCCGCAAGCGGCCCATGCCGAGGCTGATGCGGTGATCGCGCGCCGCATCGATACCTGTCTCGACGATATCGACCCGTGTCTTGTCGGCGCGTACTGGCCGTTCCGGCGCGAATTCAACGTGCTGCCGGTGCTCGACCAGCTCATCGTGCGAGGTTTCTCCGTCGCGCTGCCGGTGGTGCTCGGCAAAGGCCAGCCGCTCGAATTCCGTCGCTGGACACGCGACACCAGGCTCGCTTCCGGCGTTTACGACATTCCCTATCCGGCCGAAGGCGAGGCCGTGCAACCGACGATGCTGATCGTGCCGCTGGTGGGTTTCGATGATGACGGTTATCGCCTCGGCTATGGCGGCGGCTTCTACGACCGCACGCTCGAGGCGATGGCATCGCGGCCTTTCTGTCTTGGCGTCGGCTTCGAGCTCGGCCATCTGCCGACGATCCATCCGCTGTCGCATGACATCCCGATGAACGCCATCGCGACGGAGAAGAGTTTCTACATTCGCGACTGATCGAGGCCAAAGGGGGGGAGCGATGAAGGGATTTGGAGCGCGCGCCACGATCGTCGCAGCGATCATGACGCTGGCCGGATCGGCCAGTGCGCAGAACAAGCCAGGCGATATCTACGCCGATTCTGGCAACCGCTTGCCGCTCGTCAAACGCGATAGCCTCGATCCCACCGGGCAGAAGACCTACGACCAGCTCAATTCGCCGTCGGGCGGCTCGCTCGCCGGTTTGCGCGGTCCGGGCGGTATCATGCTCTACGCCCCGAAAGTGTCGGCGCTCAACAGCGCGCTCAACCGCTACCTGCGTAGTCCCGAGACCGGTTTCGATGGGCATGTACGCGAGCTGGCGATCCTCGTCACCGCGCGCGAGTTCAACAACCAATTCGAATGGGCGGCGCATGAAGGCGTGGCGCTGAAGGAAGGCGTGCCGGTCGAAACCGTCGATGTCGTGAAAAATCGCAAGAGCCTGCGCGGCCTGCCCGAGGCCGACGCGGTGGTGATCCAGCTCGGGCGCGAGATATATCGCAACACGAAGGTCGGCGCCGCGACCTATGCGCGTGCGGTCAAGCAATTCGGCGCGGAGCGGCTCATCAATCTGGTCTCGCTGATGGGGAATTACGCCGGCACGGCCGCGCTACTGACGGTCTTCGACATGCAGCTTCCGCCGGGCCAGAAGCCGCTGTTGCCGATGCCCTAATTCGCCTCGGCGGCGATCAGCCGCTCCATCACGCGCCGCACTTTGACGGCGCCGGTGTCGACGTTGAACAGCATCGGCTCGTCGGCAAAGCCCGGCTCGCTCATGCGCTGCTGGATCGCGCTCAGCATCCAGCCATCCTCTTCCAGGATCACCTTGCGCTGCTGCTCGATGAAATGCGCATCGACCTGCGGATCGGTCAGCGCGAAATTGCGGCTGCGCAAGGTAAATTCATGCAGCGAAGTCTCGGTCTCGGGCGTCACGCAATGCGTGACGATGAGGCGGACGCCTTCGTTTTGCAGCTGGCCGGCATCGACCGCGGCGAGATCGACGCGCAGGATGCCGGGCGGCGTGAAATGCGTTTCGCGGTAATGATCGGTCAGCGGGCCGAACTTCCATACCTTGGCGAAAGTCGGTGAGGGCAGCGCGTCGCGCAGCACCCAGCGCACACGCACGCAATCGCCCTCGTCGCTGGTCGTCATGGTGGCACGCGTCTTCTCACCCATGCCTTCCGAGATCAGCCCCTTGTGTAGAAAATCGGCATGCGACAAATCCATCAGATTGTCGAACATCAACGCCGTGCCGTAGGGCAGATTGAAATAATTGCGCACGGTGCGGAATGTCGCCTCGTCGCGCAGATAAGCGAGATCGGGGATCGTCCCCGGCGTGGCGCGCGCCGGATCGCCCATCCAAATCCAGATGAGGCCATGCCGCTCGATCAGCGGATAAGCCGGCGTCGCCATTTTCGGCGCCGCCACGCTGGACGTGTGGGGATTGAATACACAGCGGCCGCTCTTGTCGTATTGCAGCCCGTGATATCGGCATTCGATGCGATCACCGATCAGCGTCCCCATGCTCAAGGGTGCGAAGCGATGCGGGCATTGGTCCTGGAGGCTGACCGGCAAGCCATCTTCCTGGCGAAAGAAGACGAGATGCTCGCCGGCAATCCGTCGCGCCAAGAGCGTGCGGCCAAGCTCTTCCGGCCAGGCGGCGACATACCATGCATTGCGCAGAAACGGCATTTTTCCATCGTAGCGACACGCTTGGCAGGACGCTATGCCACGCTAGGATGCTGCTCAAACGAGGAGGAACTCATGGCCGACATGCCGAAAAAGGTCGACATTCGCGAGGAAGGCCCGCGCGAGGGCTTCCAGATCGAAAAGAACCTCATTCCGACCGGACGCAAGGTCGAATTCATCAATGCGCTGGCGGGAACCGGCCTGAAGCACATCCAGACCGTCTCGTTCGTCGATCCGCGGCGCGTGCCGAACATGGCCGATGCCGAAGAGGTCGTGAAGGGCATCGTGCCGGTCGAAGGCATCAAATTCACCGGCCTTTGGCTCAACGACAAAGGGCTCGAGCGCGCGATCGCGACCAAGAAGCTCACGATCGAAGGCGGCATCAGCCTGTCGGCCTCGAACGCGTTCTTGAAGCGCAATCAGAACGTCACCATCGACGAGTTGATCGCACGGCTGCCGACGACGATCGCGAAATACAAAGAGCATGGCATCGAAATCGAAGGCGGCCTCATCAGCGCTGCGTTCGGCTGCAATTTCGAAGGCGAGATTCCGATCGAGCGTGTCGTCGAACTGACCGGCACGCTGATCAAGCTGGCGCGCGACAATGGCATGCCGTTCAAGCGTCTGACCCTCGCCGACACGATGGGCTGGGCGACGCCGGGTTCGATCAAGCGCCTCGTCGACGCGGTGTGGTCGCGCTATCCCGATCTCGATCTCGTGCTGCATCTTCATGATACGCGCGGCATGGGTATCGCCAATGCCTATGCGGGGCTCGAAATGGGCGTGCGGCGCTACGATGCCGCCGTCGCCGGCCTCGGCGGCTGTCCCTTCGCCGGCCATAAAGGCGCGGCGGGCAATGTCTGCACCGAAGATCTCGTCTTCATGTGCCAGGAGATGGGCATCGAGACCGGCCTCGATCTCGATAAGCTGATCGATTGCGCGAACATGGCCGAGGACGTCGTCGGCCATCCGCTGCCCGGCTCGGTGATGAAGGGCGGCAATCTCGCCAAGCTGCGCAACGCAGCGAAACAGGCGGCGACCGCTTAAGGCGCAGCGAACATGGCTGAGCCAACCGAGCGGGAGGGCGCTTGCCATTGCCGCACAGTGCGCTTTCGTGTGCGCTTGCCCGATGGGCTCAAAGGCACGCGCTGCAACTGCTCCTTCTGCCGCATGCGTGGTGCGATCGCGATCGGCGTGCCGATCGCCGATTTCACCTTGCTCGCGGGCCAAGACGCGCTGACGCTCTATCAATTCAACACGCACATCGCCGAGCACTATTTTTGCTCGAGATGCGGCATCTACACGCATCACCGCCGCCGCTCGAATCCCAATTACTACGGCATCAACGCGGCCTGCCTCGACGGCGTCAGCCCGTTCGATTTCGCCGAAATACCGGTGGTCGACGGCGTCAATCACCCGAGCGACCGCTTGGCCAAGCCCGGCAACGAGATCGTGGGGTATCTGCGCTATCAGCCGGGTTGAGCGGGGACAGCGCGCATCTCTCTCAACGTCATGGCCGGGCTTGTCCCGGCCATCCACGTCTTACGGCCTAAGGACCGAACGCGTGTATGCCCGGAACAAGTCCGGGCGTGACGAGAATTAATTGGTGCGAGGACTCCTACTCCGCCGCTGCGGCCGGCCGCGTCGCGAAGACGGTGAGATCGGTGCGCAAAGCGGTGACGCCACCTTCCGTCATCGGCGTCGGCAGCGCGGTCTTGCGCGGCCTATTCCCGAGCTTCGCGCGCAGCGCCTCGGTCGCGGGTGCATCGAGCGACAGATCGTCTTTCAGCACGACGCCGTATTTCTCTTCCGCCGCCTGGCGCGAGACGTATTCCTCGATCACGTCCCAGCGCACGAGCTCCGCCTCGCGCTCGAGCGGATCGCCCCAGCCGCCGCCGCCCGAGCGCCGCGCCAGCACCTGTGTCTCCGCCGGCACGAGATAGCGATGGCCGTAAAGTTCGTGGAACTCGTTCTCGCCCGGCCGGCGGATCAGCGAATCCGCGGTCGCGCCCGGCTCGCCGCCCCAGAGTGGCCAGGAGGCGAGGCCCTGGCGATAGGGCTTGCCGAGATTCCAGCGGCCTTCGACGAAATTGCGCACCTGGAATTCGATGCCGAGGCCGCCGCGGTATTTGCCTGCGCCACCCGAATCCTGGCGAAAGCCGCGCTTCTCGATCATCACCGGGCATTTGAGCTCGATCGCCTCGATCGCGCCATTGCGCACGTCGCCCTGACAGATCGAGACCGAGCCGCTCTCGCCATCTTCATGCGGCCGCCCGCCCCAGCCGCCGCCATCGATGCTCTGCAGGACGAAGCGGCGCTTGGTCTTGGGATCGACGCCGAAAAAGGCCGAGCCGCCGAGATCGGCGTGATGGCCGGCGGGCGCCTTGTCCTTCATCGCCGGCGCGAGCGCCGCGACGATCGTATCGGCGACGGTCGGCAGCATCAGGCTCCAGCCCTGCATCGGGATCGGATGCCGCGCCATCATGAAATTACCCTCGGGCAGGATGATGTCGAGCGCGCGGAACGAGCCTTCGTTCACCGGATCGAGCGGCGCGGTGATGCCCTTGTAGGCGATGCGCGCGCCCGCGAGCGATCGGCAGTTCGGACCATGCGGACGTTCTTTCGAACATTCCGACAGGTCGATGGTCATCTGGCCTTGCTTGACGGTGATCTTGGCGTTGATGCGCACCGGCTCCGGCGGATTCTCGCCGGTGTCGTCGATGAAGCTTTCGGCCTCGTAGACGCCATCGGCGATTTGCTTCACGGCGTTGCGGCAACGTTGCTCGGTCTCGGCGAAGACTTGGCGGATCGCCGCCATCACCGTGTCGCGGCCATAGCGCTCGAACAATTCGTCGGCGCGGCGGTTGCCAAGCTTGCACGACGCGATCTGCGAGCGCAAATCGCCGAGCGAGCTTTCAGGAAAGCGGATGTTGTCCTTGATCATGTTGTGGAGCATCTCGTTGAGCTTGCCGCCCTCGTAGATTTTGAGCTGATTGAATTGCAGCCCTTCCATCCACGCATCCTGCGCCGCGCGGCCGGCGCCGAAGCCGGTGCTCATGCCGCCGACATCGATCCAATGCGCGCGCACCATCGAGAACATCAAGAGCTCGCCCTTGAAGAAATAGGGCACGTAGATGCAGATGTTGTTGAGATGCTGTCCGGCGACGGCGGGGTGGTTCATGATCAGGACGTCGCCGTCCTGGAAGCCATCCTTGCCGTAGCGCGCCATGCCGTCGGTGATGATGACGCCGAGATCGGCGACGAAATGCGACACGCCGCCGACGTTTTGGCTGATCAGCTCGCCCTCGGTCGAGATCAGCGCGGTGCAGAAGTCGCGCACCTCGTAGATCATCATGTTGTAGGAGGTGCGCTGCAGATCGGCGGCCATCTCGTTCGAGATCGCCGGCAGCGCGTTGCGGATGACTTCGAGCGTGACGGGGTCGAGCTTTACGGGCATCTGGTTTCCTTCGCTATGGCCGCCGGCGCGCACGCAAAGCGGCCGCCGATATCCTAGTGGTCGCGCGGCGCGTTGCGGAAGTGTTTTCGGCACGCCGCCTGGGCGCTTCCGGCGCGTCTTGCCAGCAGGCCGCTCTGCGCGCATCCTCAAGACCAAATGGGAGGAGGATCCCGATGGACGCTAGCCGCTTGCTGTACATCTCGACGGAGCACGGGCTGATGCGGGGCCATCTCGACGGCACGCTCCTGGACCTGCGACCCTTGGGATTGGAGAAACATGGTCGCGTCTGGTCGGTGGTGGTCGATCACCGGAATCCGAACCGCCTTTATGCTGGCACGACGCGGGGCGGGGTCTTCCGCTCGGACGATGCCGGCGCGACGTGGGTGAAGAAGAACGACGGACTTTTCTATCAGGAAGTCTCGTGCGTGGTGCAGCATCCGGCGACCGGCGACCTTTATGCCGGCACCCGGCCTGCCTCGATCTTCAAAAGCTCGGACAATGGCGAGACGTGGAGCAATCTCGATGGGCTTCACACGCTTCGCGAGATGCACGACTGGACTTTCCCAAACCCGCCGTACTTCCCGCATGTGAAAGCCATCGGGCTTGCCGCGGCCAATCCGCAATTGATCCTCGGCGCGATCGAGGAGGGATGGCTCGTGCGCTCGACCGACGGCGGCGCTACGTGGAGCAATCTGCGCGCCGGGACGGAGTTCGATTCGCACACCGTCTATGCGATGCCGGGCGACGAAAAAATCCTGGTCTCGACAAGCGGCAAGGGGGTCTATCGCAGCGAAGACGGCGGCGATCATTTCGCGCCGGCGAATGACGGGCTCAACAGCCGGTATCTCGCGCAGATCGCGGTTCATCCCGGCGTGCCGCAGATGCTGTTCACCGCCGGGGCCGAAGTACCGCCGCCGAAATGGCGTCGGCCTGAGGGCTGCCGTTCGGAAATCTATCGCAGCGAAAACCAGGGGCGGAGTTGGCAGGCTCTGAAAGGCGGTCTTCCCAACGATATGCGCGCTGCGCCGCGCGTTGTCGCCGGCGACCGATTTGCGCCGGGCTGGGTCATGGTCGGGATGCAGGATGGCGACCTTTGGCTCAGCCGCGATTTTGGCGAGTCTTTCCAGCGTGTCGCAACCGGGCTGCCGGCCCTGTTCGGCCTCACGACGGCCCCGGCGCGCGAATAGGCTCATGTCATGAGTGACACGACTGGCGTTCTAAAATCATCGAGCTTTGCAGAGCGGCTCGATTGCGAGCTGACGGCGCTCGCGACGGCGCAGTTCGAAACGCCGGAATTCCAGCTCTTTTTCGAGACGCCGCTCACGATCGCGCGCGCCCGGTGCTATGCGCTTCAACTGTTGTCCTACAACGTCAACCGCCGCGATTGCTGGGCCTTCGTCCAGGCAAAGGCGCCGTGGGAAGTGAAGCACGCGATCTGGGAACACGAGAGCGATGAGCTCCATTTCGATTCGCGCGGCGGCGGCGATCACCGCGCCCTGATGACGAGGGAAGCGGTGGCGCTCGGCGTAACGGCGGACGAGGTCGCGAAGGCAAGGCCTTCGCCGCTCATCACCAGTGCGCTCGCGGCGTTCAGCTATATCAATATCACGCAAC
Organism: Allostellaceae bacterium; assembly: GCA_036490955.1. Lineage (GTDB taxonomy): Bacteria > Pseudomonadota > Alphaproteobacteria > ATCC43930 > CGMCC-115725 > CAIKMD01. The sequence continues at coordinate 11,107 of DASXCX010000282.1, forward strand.
CCTGGCTCGGCGCATTGACGGCCTCGCATTTCCTGGAACGGCGCAACAACGGCCGAATCATCCGGGGCGGCGGGTTTTCGCAGCGCTGGCGCGAGAAAGTGATACGCGAGCTCGACATCGATCGCGCTCTCCTTATCTCCACCAACGTCCATGTCGATGCCGACATGGATCATTCGGACTCGATCTGGGACGCGATCGCGCGCTATGTCGAGGACGAATTCTCTTACCGCACTGCGCTGGAAGGTGCGACGGCCAGCGCGCTCGCGGATCGCGCCTTCCGCGCCGCCGTCGCTTACGAGATGCGAAAGCTCTGACCGTTGCGAGCGGTTTTGCTAGCGGCGCTGGGGTTGCTCGCTCTCGCCGACGCGGCGGCGGCCGATGCCGAGGCGGATTTCTTCAAAAGCCATCAGGTCACCGTCTATATCGGCTATGCGCCTGGCGGCGGCTACGACCTGCAATGCCGCATCTTCGCCGCTTATCTCGGGAAGCATCTTGCGGGCAATCCCGTGATCGTGCCGAAGAACCAGCCGGGTGCCGGCAGCCTTCGGCTCGCCAACGAGTTGTACAACGTCCTGCCGAAAGACGGCACGGCGCTCGGCATGATTGGCGAGGCGCTGGTTCTGCAACAGGTGCTGGGCGCACCGGAAGTGGCATTCGATGCGACGAAGTTCGACTGGATCGGCCGCATCGTCGAATCCGGCTCGGTGCTGGTCGTCCGTCCCGACGCGCCGATCGCCAATATAAAGGATGCATTCGCCCACGAAACGCTGATCGGCGTTCCCGGCGCGGGCTCGGTCAACGCGCTGACCCTCAACGTGCTCGATCATGTGCTGGGCACAAAATTCAAGCTCGTGTCCGGCTACGAGGGCAGCGCCCAAATCCATCTCGCGGTCGAACGCGGCGAGGTCCAGGGCTCGGGCAGCACCCCTTGGCCCATCGACAAGCCCTGGGTCCGCGAGCAGAAGCTGCGCCCGATCTATCAGGCGACGTTGGAGCCGACGCTCGATCCCGATCTTCACGACGTGCCGACAGTCCTTCAGCTCGCCCGCAACGACGATGAGCGGGCGCTGTTCCGCTTCTTCTGGCTCTACACCGAGATCGGCCGCTCGATTATCGCGCCGCCCGGCGTGCCCGCGCCGCGGCTGGCGGCGTTGCGCGCGGGTTTCGATGCCACGGTCGCGGATCCCGATTTCATCGCCGATATCAAAAAGGCGAATCTCGACCTCGCCGTGATGGACGGCGCGAAGCTTGCGGCCCTCATTCGCGACGCATTGTCGCTTAACGGACCGCTCGTCACCCAGGCCAAGCAGGTCGTCGGGCTAGCGGAGTCGAGCCGACCGTAGTGCTCTTACGGCTTCACCGGCAGGAACTGGGTCGTGTACATCTGGTCATCGGCCGGCTTCTCTTTCAGCATGCCCATATCGAGGAAGGATTGCTTCAGCACCGCGACCGCCTCGGGGTCGAAGCTGCCGTCGGTGCTGAAGGTGTCGATCTCGTCGTCATAGGTCTTTTCGGCGACGGCGGGGCTCTCATGCATCTGCTCGACCGAGACCTTTACTGTCTCGGCTTTGTGCGTCTTCATGTAGGCGATCGTGGCAAAGAGTCCTTTGAGGAAGCGATCGACCTGTTTCGGATTGCCGGCGACCAGGTCGCGGCGCGCGAAGACGACATGCGTCACGAATTTCGGCGCGTATTTCTCCATGCTGACGAGGTTGCGGCCGATCTTCTTCTCCTCGAGGGTCAGCCCGCCTTCGACCGACGACATCATGCCGTCAATCTGCTTGGTGCGCATCGCGGCGACGCCCGGCTCGAAGCCGCCGAGAGCAGCGATCTTGATGCCGTCCGCGCCCCAGCCCTGATCGAGCGCGACGCGCTGCAAAAGCCAAGCGGTCAGCGACCCGACCGGGCTCGAGCTGACGAGCTTGTCCTTGAGCTCCGCCGGCGATTTGATCGGCGAATCATAAGGCACGACGATCGAGATGTTCTTGGGTGCGCCGAACAAGGCGGCGACGGCGACCACCGGTGCGCCTTTTACGGAAAAGGCCATCGCCGGACCGCCGCCGAGGCCGATATCGATGCTGCCGGCGTTGAGGCCTTGCTGCATCTTCTGGTCGCCGCCGAAGCTGGTGACGTCGACATCGAGATCGTATTTTTTGAAGATGCCGGCTTCGATCCCGACATAGGGCGGAACAAAGGCCCAGGCGATATCCGACGGGTTGCCGACATGGATTTTGTCGAGCGCGTGTGCCGACGTGAGACTGCTCAGCGCGAGCACGCCGCTCACGACGCTCAAGGATATCAGTTGAAGCGGTCTCATAACGCGCCTCCCTTTTGTGTTTCTTAGTCCCATTCTAATGGAATGCCCGCGGCGATGTCGTCACGTTCGGCGATTATATACTTGACATAATAGCACCGTAGGGGTACTTTTTGGGCTTAGGAGATAAGCCCATGACGAACCTTACCGATCCGATCTTTTCCGACGACGCCAAGGCCCGCGAGCACTTCGCGGCGATCCGCTGGCCCAATGGCCCAATCTGCTCTCATTGCGGCACCGTGGATCAGGCAACGCTTGTGAAGGGCAAGAGCCATCGCGCGGGCATGTACCAGTGCAACGCCTGCCGCCAGCCGTTCAGCGTCACAACCGGCACCGTCATGGAAAGCAGCAAAATCGGGCTGGCCAAATGGGCGCTCGCGTTTCACCTGATGGCGGCGAGCAAGAAAGGCGTCTCCGCTCACCAGCTGCATCGGATGCTGGGCATTACGTACAAGTCAGCTTGGTTCATGGCGCACCGCGTTCGTGAAGCCATGGGGGGCAATGACGTTGGCCCTATGGGCGGCGCGGGTGGCTACGTTGAGGCCGACGAGACCTACATCGGGCGCAAGCCGGGTCGTAAGAAGATGCGCGGCTCGGGCCACAAGATGGCCGTCATGTCACTGGTCGAGCGCCACGGCGCGGCTCGCTCTTTCCATATCACCGATTTCGACGGCAAGACGCTTTCGGACATTCTGGATAAGCACGTGTCGCGCACCGCGCATCTCCGCACCGACGAATATCCGACTTACAAACAGTACGGCCATGCCTTCGCGTCGCATGAGACCGTGAACCACGGCAAAGAGGAATACGTGCGCGGCGACGCTTCAACGAACACGATTGAAGGCTACTTCTCGATCTTCAAGCGCGGCATGCATGGCGTCTACCAGCACTGCAGCGAACAGCATTTGCAGCGGTATCTAAACGAGTTCGATTTCCGCTACACGAACCGCGCCGCGCTCGGCGTTGACGATCTGCTCCGCACTATGCGCGCGATCAAAGGCGCGGGCGGCAAGCGGCTAACGTATGTTCAATCTCGTTCGGCCAAAGCAGCAGCGTGATTTTGAGAAAGGGCGCGCCAAGGTGCGCGCGATATTGGGCGCTCTTGAGATTTGAGAACAAATAAAGAACATTTGACATAATCGGCTCCGCATGGTATCACGGTGCTACCAGAATGAGCGACGTTGGGCCTTCATATGCCCCCAAGCTGGTGAAGCAGCTCGCTTCGGGGTCTGCGACTTTTGAGATGACGCAAGCGGCTTTGGACGATGCGCTTGGGTTCGGGCTCGACGACGAAGATGTTCGCGAGATTTTTCAACATATTGATGAATTCAATTTTCTCAAGAGTGAACCCACACGGCATAAGTACCCAGGCACTCAATCTGATTACTATCTTCATTATGTTGAAGAGTGCCGCACGCGCATGTTCATTAAATTCGTTATCCACCAGGGGGTTCTGATCGTGACCTCGTTCAAGGAGGATGACTATGGCAATTGAAACACTGTCATGCAGCGAGTGCGGCGGCCCCGTGATGGAACGGACTACGCGTGTCGTTCATCATATTGGGCGGCGAGAAATTGCCGTTGAGGATGATCGGCATCTTTATTGTGCTGCGTGTGACTCCGTTAGTTATCGTGGCGCGATGCTGGATGAAAGTCAGCGTAAAATCGCTTCCGCGCTCCGCAAAGAGGATGGCCTGTTAACCCCAGACGAGTTGCGTGCCGTGCGTTTGAAATACGGCCTCACTCAAGCTGAAATGGAAAAGATTCTCACTATTGGCCCAAAGACCTGGGTTAGGTGGGAACGTGGTAAGGTTGTTCAGGGCAGGGCAGCAGATCAAATAATTCGCTTGATCGCGAGCAACCCTGACGTTCTTAGGCAGCTGATGAATTCAAGTGACATTAAAAACGAAAAAGCGCTTGCCACACTCGACCAGCTTGATTGGCAGCTACGCCACCGAATTGTCGAAAAGGTGAAAGCAGAAATATCATCAAATATTAGCCAAAAGATTTTAGAGGACGTTGTAAGCCTTGCCACGCGTGAGATACGCCAAATTCAGCGCGAGCATGAGCCAAGCGAAAGACAGAAAATTTTAGCATGAGCGAAGATAAAAAGATTTCCCACATTGCCGACCATCGGCCAAAAGTTGATGGCGAGGATGGATTGGTGGAGCGCATTGCTGAAGCGCTCGATATGAAATTGGCTCAGCATTTCCAGCAGCAAAACAAAGTTCTCATGAAGAGTATTGGGCGCTTAGTTGGCGAACTGGATGGCGTGCGAACTGGAAAGGCAGACAAAGCTTTTGCGAGGGTGGCTGCCGCCGACCAAGAAGCTGACGATCTTCCGCGCGTCGAAGCAGATAGCGCGTTGCAATATCCCTATACGGCAGAAGAGATTGGTGATCTTCTCGGCTTGTCGCATCATGAGGTAGGAATTCTGCTTGGTGAAAAGGGCCTCAACTGGGCAGGAAATGCAGACTATCAGGAAATGTCGAGATACAAGCCGGGACGGCAAAAGTTCTGGCACGAGTCTGTCCCGCAGCAGTTAAAAGAGTTCCTTGTAAATCCGCCTCGCGACAAAATGGAAAATGCGAACGTTCGTATAATGGCGATCGTTCGAAAATATCGGCGAGCGAAAGGTTTGGCAGATATTGTCCCGATCTCTGCTGGTGGAAATGCCGCCTAATCCCCTTTAGTGGTCGCGCCATTCGTTTCTTTCTTGCTAGCGCGGCTCTGACGAGCCATTTCCTTCTGCGGTTTAGGGGGCGTGTTGAGTGCACGGCGTATCGCTTCGTCTCGACGGCGCTCGGTTTCTTCTGGGCTATATTGTTCGCTGCTTTTTTGCATAGGCGGCACCTTTGGCGGTCAAAGAATCAGATATTACCCTGGACGTGGCCAGCCCTAAATACCTAATGGCTCTCGGCAAATTTATCGCGGAATTTGCTTGGGTCGAATGCTACATGAATATCGTTGTTTGGGAATTTGCGGAATTGCCCAGCCGCGCCGTTGGAACGGCGCTGCTGCCGGGAATGAAGATTGATGCCGCCATGGGCCATCTTAAGCGGCTCATACGCGCTCGGAAATTGCGCGGTCGGCATATAACCGAGCTAAGCGAGATAATCCGCCATCTTACAGACATCAACGCGATGCGTAACGCCGTGGTTCACTACGGTGCCTTACGCCAACGCGGGCGCGGTTTTGTCGCGACAAACAAACATCTCGCGATGAAAGAAAAAGCGGTGACCGCAAAGGTTGGTCCTAAGGCTCTTGATTCCATGTCGCGCGATCTCGCCAATATATGGCTTAGGCTACGCGTCATCATCGGCGACTGGGAGCCCGACGATACCGAGGAGCAAAAGCGCGAGATACTGAGGCACTTGCGCGGACGCCCTCTGCCTGCCTCATGGCGGTATAAACACGCTCCAATAAACCCTCCTCGTCGGCGGCCTCACCGTAAGCGGCCAAAACAGAAAGCCCCGCATCGAGCATCGGGCGCGTGATCTTCACCTCGTCATTCTTAGACACCTCATTTCAAACCTAACCAGACTTCCAGATGGCTCAGGCGACGTTCGCAACGTCACCATTTATACGTGCATTAGCCTGTTATGTCACGTATATAATCGCC
>DASXCX010000283.1:0-13986 GCA_036490955.1 Allostellaceae bacterium
ACCGACGCGGCAGCCGTCGCCGCTTTGGCGGAAGACGCCGCGCAGTTCGGCGCGAAGCTCGGCGTCGATTTCGTTGAGCTGCGGCACGAGACGCCGCGCGACATTCCGTGGATCGCGAAGCCCGAGCTTTATTTCACGTTCCGACGCGCTCTCGATCGCGACGATGCCGCCAATCTCAAAGCGATCCCGCGCAAGAAGCGCGCCGATCTGCGCAAAGCCATCGACAATAAGAGCCTCGCCGTCGACACCGCCGTCGACCCAAAGACCTTCTACCGCATCTATTCGGAGAGCCTGCGCAATCTCGGCACGCCGGTGCTGCCCCGTCGCTTCTATGCCGCGATTGCCGAGGAATTCGGCGACGCGGTCGAGCTCTCGACCATCAACGGACCCGCAGGTCCTGTTGCCGCGCTCATGACCTATTTCTTCAAGGACGTCGCGATGCCCTATTACGGCGGCGCGACGCCCGCAGCGCGGCCGCTGCATGCTTATGATTTGCAGTATTGGCGCCTCATGGGACGGGCCGTCGAGCGCGGCTGCCGGATCTTCGATTTCGGCCGCAGCAAACGCGGCACCGGAGCGTTCGACTACAAAACCTATTGGGGCTTCGAGCCGAAACCCCTCACCTATCAATTCCATCTCGTGCAGCGACAAGCGCTGCCGGAGATCAATCCGCTCAACCCGAAATACCGATTGATGGTGGATGGCTGGAAGAAGCTGCCGTTGCCCATCGCGAACACGCTCGGGCCGCCGATCGCGCGTCAGATCGCCTGACGCGATCGCCGAAAGGGCTTAGACCAGCGCTTCGTCGAGGACTCGCAGCGTCGCTGCTATTCCCGTCGCGAGATCCGTCTCGGCGCGGAAGCCGATATAATCCTGTGCGCGCGCCGGATCGCCGACGAGCCAGCGCGCATCGCCAAGCCGTCCCGGCCCAAAAACGATCTTGGGCTCGACACCGCATTGACGACCGATCTCGGCAACGAGTTCGCGTATCGATGTGCCGCGACCCGTCGCCACGTTGAGCACTTCGGGTACCAGCGGCAGATATTCCATCGCCGAGAGCAGCGCCTCAACCGCGTCGTCGACATAGACGAAATCGCGGGTCTGCTGCCCATCACCGAAAATCGTGATCGGCCGCCGATTCTTGACCGCGTCGCCGAATAGCGTAACGGCGCCGGCGCAGGTCGCTCGTGGCGATTGCCCAGGTCCGTATATATTGAACAGCCGCATGCCGATCGTCGGCACACCGTGCACGGCGCGCGCGATGTGCGCATGAAGCTCGGCGCCGAGATAATCCGCGCCATAAGACGAGATCGGCTTCGCGGGCAGCCACTCGGCGAGGAGCGTGTTTTCGTGACCGCCGTAGATCGCGGCGGTCGAGGCATAGACGACGGGTATCGGACTCGCGGGCCGTTCGCGACGGCTGGAGTCGAAGACGTTGATGAGGCCCGTAAGGTTGATACGGTGGGCTGTGAGCCATTGGCGCTGGCTCTGCGGTACCGAGGCAAAGCCGGCGAGGTGGAAACAGCCCGCGACGCCCTGCATCGCGCGCCGGACCACCACTGGGTCGGCGATATCGCCTCGAATGAACTCGACGCCGGCCGGCAAGGCCGCCGAACCGCTCGAGAGATTGTCCAGCACACGTACGGCCTCGCCGCGCTCCACGAGCGCCGCAGTGAGACGTGCGCCGACAAAACCGCAACCGCCCGTCACGAGGAACGGCAATCGCACCGCCGCCTGGCTGCGGCTTACCGTGGCTTGGGGAAAGGCATAGCCGTCCGCCATCATCGAGCCTGCTGGCGCGATGTCGAAGCCCTATTAACCAAGATATTTCCTTTAGTTACCGGTCTATCTTAATGCGGCGACGGCGGCAAATCTAGAACTCAATTATTAACTGATAAATATAATTATTTGGAATCATTAAGATTTTAATCTTAACGAGCCATCCAGTTCCCGATCAAAAAGATCAGAGCTTTGTCGAAACCGTGTTGAACGTGTTGTTGATCGGCGGGGCGATTGCCGGCAATGCCGCGACGATCGCCATGGCGATCAGCATCGCCACGAGCGCGTATTCGATCGCAGTAGCGCCGGTATTATTCTTTAAAAAACAACCGGCAAGGGCCCGTAAGCGTTTGGCAGCGCGGGTCTTATGCATGGGCTAATCGTCCCATGTCGCGGATTAATCGAACGTTAAGCCGGGGGAAATTCGCCGACAGATCACCGGGCATCCCGCTTGTTTTTTATCCAATTGGGATTGCGCGCGGTATGGGTCTGCGAGGCGAAGGGCGCCAGCACACCGAGATCGTCGCCGGCATGCCAGGCCCAGCGCGGGTCATCGATATATCCCCGGCCGACCGCGACCATGTCCGCCTGTCCCTCGGCGACGATCGCCTCGGCCTGGGTGCCGGTGAACACCATGCCGACGGCCCGGGTCGGAATCCCGACCTCGCGGCGGATGCGCTCGGCGAATTTGACTTGGTAGCCGGCGCGGATCAGCGGCGGGACCATGGAAACCACGCCGCCGCTCGAGCAGCAGATGAAATCGCAGCCGGCTTCCTTGAGCGCCTTGGCGAAGAGGATCGTGTCCTCGATCGTCGTGCCGCCATCGACCCAATCGACGCAGGAGAGGCGCACGCCGAGCGGCTTCTCTGCCGGCCACACTTCCCGCATCCCCTGGAACACTTGCAACGGAAAGCGCATGCGATTTTCGAGCGAGCCGCCATATTCGTCCTCGCGCCGATTGGAGAGCGGCGAAAAGAAGGATGAAAGCAGGTAACCATGCGCGCCGTGCATTTCGCAGGCATCGAAGCTGGCTCGCGCCGCGCGCCGGGTGGCGTCGACGAAAGCAGCAAGCACGCGCTTGAAATCCTCGCGCTCCATGGCCCGCGGCGTGCCATAACTCTCGCCGAACGGAATGGCCGAAGGCGCGATAGTCTGCCAGCCGCCTCTGTCCGGCGACAAGAATTTGCCACCGCGCCACGGTACCTCGCATGACGCCTTGCGTCCCGCATGCGCGATTTGGATGCCGATCTTCGCCGCGCCATACTTGCGGCACGAGGCGAGCACGCGTGTCATCGCCGCTTCATGCGCATCGCCCCAGAGACCGGCGCACCACGGCGTGATGCGGCCGATCGGCTCGACGTCGGTCATCTCGACAACGACAAGACCAGCGCCCGAGATGGCCAGCGCCGGCAGATGCTGCGCATGCCAGTCGGAGGCGACACCGTCGTTGGAGCTGTACTGACAGAGCGGCGGGACGACGACGCGATTATCAAGCGTCAGGCCGCGCAGCGTGAGGGGCGTGAAGAGCTGGCTCATGGTCGCGCGAGACTATCGCGCAGTCTTTACACGAGCAATCCGACAACGGCTTTTGCGGGAGCGATGCCCCGAGCCGCCTCGCCTGCCATCTGGAGGATTGGGGGGTGCAGGCGAGACGGACCCGAGGGTCGAAAAGCCCGCCAAGGGGGTCGAGCGGGCAGGCGGCAGAGCCGCTTGACGGCATTACCGCGCAAACTCCCGCGCGATCCAAGTTAAACTTATTTCACGAAGATGAACGGCTAAAGCGCTCGGACAAACGATGCGCTACGCGTGCGCTAACGAAATGAGAAACATCGCCGCCAAGCTGACCGATTTCTTTCACGAATCGCGACGAGATGAATTGATATTTGTCCGATGCCATCAAGAACACGGTCTCGACTTTCGGGTTCAGACGATTGTTCATACCAGCCATCTGAAATTCGTATTCGAAATCGCTCACCGCGCGCAGACCACGAATGATGATCGACGCTTTCATCTCAACGGCGAAATGCATCAGCAGATTATCGAAAGCGCGCACCTCGATGCGTTTCGCGGCGTCGGGATCGAGATGCTGCAGCTCTTCGCGCACGATGGTGACGCGCTCGTCGGTGCTGAAGAGCGGTCCTTTCCCGGCATTGCGCGCAACGCCGACGACGAGTCGATCGACGATCTTCACCGCGCGTAGAATGATATCCGCATGCCCGTTGGTGATCGGATCGAAAGTGCCGGGATAAACGCCGATTCGCTCGCTCATCAAGCCACTCCCCCCTCGTCCGCGCCGCCATCGCCGTTACTATTGCCGTTACCGACCTCATCGCCGGTATCGGGCAGCCGCGCTACCGACACGACGCGCTCGCCCACATCGACCTTGAAGACCGTCACGCCGCCGCTGCGTCGCCGCCGGATGCTGATATCGTCGACCGGCACGCGGATGAGCTGGCCGAGATTGGTGACGAGCATGATCTGGTCGTCGTGATTGACCGGGAAGACCGCGACCGTCGCACCTTGGCCGCGGCTCGGATCGTTGTTCTCGCGGCCCTGCGCGCCGCGGCCGGTAATCGGGTAATCATAGGCCGAGCTGCGCTTGCCGTAGCCTTTCTCAGTAAGCACGAGCACGAATTCCTGCCGTGCAGCGAGATCGGCATATTGATCGTCGCTGATCTGTGTAGCGACTGCCTCATTCTCTCCCTCTTCCACTCCCGCAGCCTCGGCCTCTTCCGGATCGGCGCGACGCCGTTCGGCGTCGAGGCGCAAGAACGCATAGCGTTGCGCCGTCGGCACATCCTCGTGCCGCAAGATCGACATCGAAATCACGGCATCGCCCGGGGCCAGGCGAATGCCGCGCACGCCGACCGAACTGCGGCTCGAAAAGACGCGCACGTCGGCGGCTGGGAAACGGATGCCGCGTCCGTTGCGCGTCGCCAGGAGGAAATCATCGTTCTCGCCGCAGACCGCAACCGCGATCAGACGATCGTCCGCATCCTCGCCCTCGAATTTCATCGCGATCTTGCCGGTGGCGAAGACATTCGCGAAATCGGAGAGAGCGTTGCGTCGGACGTTGCCCTTGGCCGTCGCGAAGACCGCGAATTTATCGCCCCAGCTGCTTTCGTCTTCGGGCAACGGCATCACCGTCGAGATCGTCTCGCCCGGCGCCAGATTGGGCAGGAGATTGACCATCGCCTTGCCGCGCGCCTGCGGCGTGCCGACAGGCAGGCGATAGACCTTCAGTTTGTAAACGCGGCCCGAGCTGGTGAAGAACAGCATCGGCGCGTGCGTTGAGGCGACGAAGATCTGATTGATGAAATCCTCGTCGCGCACCGACATACCGGCGCGGCCGCGGCCGCCGCGGCGCTGCGCGCGATAGGTTGAGAGCGGCACGCGCTTGATGTAGCCGCTATGGCTCACCGTCACGACCATATCCTCGCGCTGGATCAGCGCTTCGATATCGGTCTCGAATTCGAGCTCTTCGATCGCGGTTCGGCGCGGCGTCGCGAATTGCTCTTTCGCCTCGCGCAACTCTTGCCGGAGCACTTCCATCAGTCGCTGGCGCGAGCCGAGAATCTCGAGATAGCCTTTGATCTCTTTGACGATGCCATCGAGCTCTTCGGCGATCTTGTCGCGCTCGAGCGCCGTCAGCCGTTGCAGGCGAAGATCGAGGATCGCCCGCGCTTGCTCTTCGGTGAGGCGATAGGTGCCGTCGGGACCGGCGCCACCCCTTCCCGCTTCCTCGATCAGCGCGATAAGGCCGAGGACCTCGTCGGCCGCCCAGGTGCGCGCCATCATCGCCGCGCGCGCGGCGGCGGGATCGGGCGCCTTCCGGATGAGCTCGATCATCGCATCGATATTGGCGACGGCGACAGCAAGGCCGAGCAGAGTATGGGCGCGCTCGCGCGCCTTGCGCAAAAGATAGATCGTGCGCCTTGTGACAACCTGCTCGCGAAAATCGACAAAGGCTTTGATGATGTCGCGCAGGCTCATCAGCAACGGCCGACCGCCATCCAGCGCCAGCATATTGACGCCGAAACTGGTTTGCAGCGGCGTATAGCGATAGAGCTGGTTCAGCACGACATCAGCGACCGCGTCGCGCTTCAGCTCGACGACGACGCGCACGCCGTGGCGATCGCTCTCGTCGCGCAGATCGGCGATGCCTTCGATGGTTTTGTCCTGCACCAGCTCGGCGATGCGCTCGACCATGCGCGCCTTATTCACTTGATACGGGATCTCGGTAACGATGATCGCTTCGCGATCCTTGCGGATTTCCTCGATCTCGGTCTTGCCGCGCATGATGATCGAGCCGCGGCCGAGCGCGTAAGCCGCGTGGATGCCGGCGCGACCGAGGATGATGCCGCCGGTCGGAAAGTCCGGTCCCGGCACGATCTCCATCAGCTCTTCGATGGTGATCTCGCGATTGTCGATATAGGCGATGCAGGCGTCGACCACTTCGCCGAGATTGTGTGTCGGGATGTTGGTCGCCATGCCGACGGCGATGCCCGAGCCGCCGTTGACGAGGATGTTCGGATAACGCGCCGGGAGGACCTTCGGCTCCTGGCGGCTGCCATCGAAATTCGGCTGGAAGTCGACGGTCTCTTTGTCGATGTCGTCGAGCAACGCGTCGGCGGCGCGCGAAAGCCGCGATTCCGTATACCGCATCGCCGCTGGCGGATCGCCGTCCATCGATCCGAAATTGCCTTGGCCGTCGATCAGCGGCAGGCGCATGGAGAAATCCTGCGCCATACGCACCAGCGCCTCGTAGATCGGCGCGTCGCCGTGCGGGTGGAAATTGCCCATCACCTCGCCGACGCTGGTCGCGGATTTGCGGTAGCCGCGGTTCCAGTCGTAGCCCGCTTGTTTCATCGCGAAGAGGATGCGGCGATGCACAGGCTTCAAACCATCGCGTACATCCGGCAGCGCTCGCGACACGATCACGCTCATCGCGTAATCGAGGTAGGAGCGCTTCATCTCCTCTTCGATGGCAACGGGCGTGATGTCGAGCGGCGGCGGCGCGGGTGTATCAGCCAAAATTGGAGTCCGAAAGCCGGCACTGAGAAGGCGGGAAACGCGACGGATCTGCCAGCAGATATCGTCAAAAAACCTTAGCTAATTTTGCGCCGGTCAGCAATGTGGGCAGGGCTGCTATTCGCGTCTGGACGAATGAACGGACGTAAAATTATTTCTATTTAATATCAATAACTTAAATCGCTGTCCTTTAACGATTCTGCGGCCGTTTGGGGCCTGTTGGGAGGTGCCCCGTCCCCACCCCGATTCCGCAACGCAAAATCCCCGCAAAAATGATTCGCCGCGGGCAGCCTTAGCCACCCGCGGCGCCGTCGAATTCAACCCGCCGAGGCTAGTTGCTCAGCAGCGGGATACTGGAAGCCGCCGGTGCCGCCGGCAGCGTCTTCAGCCAGGCGTAGATGTTCGCCGCATCCCCATCCGAGAGGATGGCCGCCTCATAGGGAGGCATCGCGTTCTGCGGCGTCCGGAGCTGTTGCAGCACGGCGTCGAAGGGCAACGCGGTCGCGGCGAGGCGCGGGCCCGTGATTGCTCCGCCCTGCGCGACCGTGCCATGACATTCCCAGCAGCCGTCGGCCTGAAAGACCTGCTGGCCGGCTTTGGCATCGCCCTGCGGCGCTGCCTGCTGACCGGTGCTTTGTTGTGCTCCGGCATGGGGTGCCAGCACGGCGGACGCACAGATCACCACAGCCGCCGCCGCGGCTACAAAACCAACCCGCATGTGTTCCCCCTCAACGTCCTTGTGAAACCACGTCCACCAGCACCGGCTCGCCCTTCTTGACGATGGCGGCGGCCGTCTTCAGCGTGTCGCCAAGCTTCGCCGGATCGGTGACCGTGAAGCCCTTCATACCGAAGCTCTCGGCCATCTTGGCGAAATCGATATTCGGATCGGCGATCTCCGTGCCGATCTTCGCCGTGTGCGGATCGCGCATATGGCGATTGGCCATCGCCTGCAGATGCATGACTTCCTGAAAGTAGAAGCGGTTGTTATGCATGACGGTGAGGATCGGAATCTGGTACTTGGCTGCGGTCCAAAGCGCGCCTGGACCGACCATCAACTCGCCGTCGCCCATGATCGATACCGAGAAGCGGCCATGCTTCTTGTTGCCGAGAGCCGAGCCAATGGCGCCGCCGGCACCGTAGCCGACGCCGTAGGCGCCTGAATCGCCGAGATAGTGGTAGCTTTTGTCCATCTTCCACAGCTTGTGCGACCAGTAGCCGCCCGGCTGCGTCGCCGCGACGAGCGAATAATCCTCGTCCTTGATGACGTTCCACAGCTCCATGCAGAGCCGCGCCGTGCTGATCGGCGTTGCGTCCCAGCCCGAGGCTGCTTCGGTTTCCGCCGCCTTAAAGGACGCCTTCCGCGCATCGGCGAGCTTCTTGCCGCGCGCTTCGAAGGCATTCTTCTTGTCGTCGCTCATCGCCTTCTTCACGGCCTCGAGGAGGTACGGAAGAGTCTGCGCGCCATCGCCACTGATCTCGAGATCGACATCCGTGAAGCGCTGGAAGTTCTGGAAATTCGAGCGGATGAACTGATTCGCCGAGGTCACCGACACTGTCTTGGTGCCGGGCTTCAGGAGGGGCCGCGACGAGCGATGCAGTTGATCCTTATAGGCATGGGTGACGCCCCAGAAATCGGTCATATCGAGACCGACCACGAGATCGGCCTGGGCGAGAACCGCGCCGCGCCGGTCGCTCTGATTGAGCCCATGCTGCGTCGGGAAGTTCATGCGGCCGCCGATATCGACGATCGAGCATTGCAGCACTTCAGCCAACTGGACCAAGGGATTCAACACGCCATTAGGCCCAGGCTGGCCGCGATCGGCCAAGATGACCGGATTCTCGGCGGCGACCAGCATCTTGGCGACCTCGGCGACGGCGTTCTGGTCGCCCTGCGCGTCGGTGAAGCGCGGCAGCTTCGGATGCGTAAGCTTTTCGTCTTCCGGGATCGGATTTTCCTGCAGGCTACTATCCGCCACGAGCAACACCGGTCCCATCGGCGGCGTGGTCGCGATCTGATAGGCGCGCACGGTCGATTCAGCGAAATGCTGCAGGCCGCCCGGCGAATCGTCCCATTTCGTATAATCGCGAACGATGACGGCGCCATCCTGTACCGTGTGGTCGACTTCAACGCCCGGCCGGCGCTCGGTGGCATCGGCGATGTTGGCGGTGACAACGACAATCGGCACGCGATCGGCGTAAGCATTGTAGATTGCCATCGACGCATGCTGCAGACCGACCGTCGCATGGACGAGGTTCAGCATCGGCTTGCCTTCGACCTTGGCATAGCCATGCGACATCGCTACCGAGATTTCCTCGTGGAAGCACTCGATCCATTGCGGCGCGGTGTTCTTGCCGTAATTGATGAACGATTCTTGCAGCGCGCGGAAGCTCGAGCCTGGCATCGAGGCTAGATATTCGAAGCCTAAGTTCTTGAAGCCTTCGACCATGAAATCCGAGCCGCTGGTCGGCGAGACGAGATTCTCGGCGCCCTTCGGCAAATTACTCATCGAGGCTGGCGCCGTCGTTTCGGCAGCCTTCTGAATTTCAGAGACGCCTTGCGGTACCTTGACCCGCTTTGGCGGCGTCGGTGTCGCCTGAGCGGTTAACGGCGACGCCAGTGTCGTCGCGGCACCGGCAATAGCAGCACCTTTTAGGAATCCACGGCGACCGACTCCGGTCGCGTCCTTGCGCTTCGACATCGTTCCCTCCCTCGGGGAAAGCCGGCCCTTCTCCATGCGGGCAATAGGCCATTATTTTCACAAAGCGGAGGCATACGCAACTATCGCTCCCGCGCTTACGGGAGAGCGGTGCGCACCGGCCTATTCAGGCGCCCTTGACAATGAGTGCTATGCGGCGTGGGCCTGCGAAGCCGCGGCGGCTCCTGCCGGATAGAGCAAATCGTCCCCTTCCTGATAACGCGCCGAGCCTTCCTCGATCAGCGCGTTGTTCTTGGCGCGCAGGGCGGCATCGGCCTCGCCGTAAAGGAACGGCAAAAACGCATAGCGCCGGCCGCGGGTGATCGGCGTCACCTCATGAAGGGCGCCGCAAGAGAAGACGACGGCGCCGCCGACCGGGGCCCGATAGATGCGCCGGCCGAATTCCGGGAACATCAGGTCGCAACCGTCATAGTCACGATTGAGATTGATCGAGACGGCGAAGCGGCGATGCTGGGCGCCGGCGTTGATGTTGTCGCGATGACGGAAAAAGTGGCCGCCCTCGGCCGCGTCGTAACACGACACCAGGTACCGGTCCATACGTGTCGCCGTGAACTGGAAATAGCGCTCGATCGCAGGCAACAAGCGGCGCACGAGTTGATCGCGGATACGCTCTCGCAGTTCCGGCACCACGATCGGCAAGTCGCGCCGCCGCTTCAGCCGGTAATTGACGATGGTTCGTGTCTTGCCCTCGACGTCGAGGAGGAATCCGGAATCGTCGCCGCCCATCTTATCGTAAAGCCGCGCGAGAAAATCGCAGAGGTCGAAATCGAGGACACGCGGCACGATAAGCGCGGGCGCCATCATCGGCACGCCGGCAGAGTCATCGACGCTCGGTAGGCTCTTCAGCATTTGCTGCAGGATCGCGGCATGGCCGGCCGGATGATCCCAAGGGATGATGGCGACAACACGCAACATCGGATCGAGGACGACGCTGCGTGGCGCGCCGGTCGCGCCGTAGAGCCGCGTGACCGCTCCATCGTAGTCGGCAACATAGCGGAGGGTCGCAGGCGCCGCCCCGACGACAGCAATCGGATCCACGGGCGGAGCGGTCAGCACCGCATAGGCGACCAGGTGATCTTCGCCCATTCCGGCGATGCAGCCGATGAGCGATCGGCATTCGGTTTCGGCATGCGGCGTCGCGAGATCGCCGAGGAACGAGATCACGATCCAGCGGCCGCCGCTGACGTGTAAATCTGCACTGCCGCCGGCGACCGTCGGGGCGCTGAACCATGGCGCCGGATCGCCGAGCCTGACATTTGCGCTAATCGACTGATCCATGAGCACCTCTCGCTGCCCCCGCGAAATCGGGCGCAAGCGAAGCAGCAAGCCGCATGCCAAGAGCGCGCGCCGGAACCTCGCCGTTTTTCGGCGACCGCATCGGCGCCGCCGGTCACAGCGGCAAAATTTGGGGGCAAATTTTGCCGCGCTGCTGCGGCCGGGATCTAACCTCGGCGCGTCGGGCAAGGTCCAACGGGAAACGGCGTTAACCATGCAGAAACCATATTTTCCGGATGATGCCGGACATTGTCTGCACCGAAGCCGAGCGACGTACCATGATCTTGCAGCGATCTCGCTTTCTTCATTCCCTGCCCATCGGCGCCGAGCGATATCTGCTCATCCATGCGGTGACGCACGCGCGTCTCACGATCGATCAACAGCTCGACACCGTCGTCGATTTCTTTGCGGTGCCGCGCGCGTGGCCCGACGATTATCCGAATCTCGCGGCCAATATCTCGTACGATCGCGAAGCGCTGTCGAATTGCATCGCGGATTTGATCGAGCGCGGCTTCATCACCGACAAAAGCGCCGAAGAAGAGCTCGCCGAAACCGCGGCGAAGCTCGGCGCCACCTATGGCCGCGATCCCGACGCGCTGCTCGATCGCTATCGCCGCGAATTGAAAGAAGGTGCGCATGCCTATTGGTCGGCCGGTGCGGCACGGTCCGTTGGCGATCTCGGCGCTACCCGCAAACGCATCGATCTGCTGCTTTTCGGCGATTGCGACATCCAAATGGAGACGGATTTCTTGCGCCAGGAGGCCGCCCGGCGCGGCATCGATCTCCGTATCGCCGCCACGTCGCCGGATGACGTGCGCCTGGCCAGCGAGCATAAACACGATGCGATTCTGATCGGCGCGCTGCGCGCGCGTCACCACCTGACACTCGATCCTTCGCAGTTGCAGGGCCCGCCGCATGCCGTCTACATCTTGCAGGCTCGTGCGCTTCTCGAGGAACTGCGCCGCCGCAGTGCCGCGCCGATCCTCATCGATAACCTCCCCGAACCGACCGTGCAGCCGCTCGGTCTCGCCGAGCGCGGCCTCAACGGCCATCGCACGCGTTTCCGTACCACCAACGTGGTGCTCGCCGATCTCGCCGCGCAGCTTCCCGATGTGCATGTCGTCGACGTTGCCGCCGCGATGGCCGCGATCGGCAGCGCGCGCATGATCGATGACGGTCATTTCGGCTTCACCCATCTTGGCTCGCCCGGCTGGCTCCTGCAGCGGCCAGAGAGCGAGAAGGAAGCGGTGCATGGCCTCTTCCCCGATATCACGTCGCTGGCAGAGCAGGTCGGCGGCGATCCCTACGGCCGCGAAGCTGCGATGGCGCGCGCCCATGTCGATGCGCTGGCCGTCACGCTTGGCTTCGATCGCAAGAAATGCGTGATTGTCGATCTCGATGGCGTGCTGTGGCCCGGCGTTCTCGCCGAGACCGGCCAGCCTTTCGCCTGGGACCCGGCGGTCAGCGGTGCTTTCTCCTTCATCGGTCATTATTTCGGTCTGCACGAGGCCCTGCTCTGCCTCAAGAAGCGCGGCATCGTCCTCGCCTGCGTCAGCAAGAATGACGAAGCGACGGTGCGCGAGCTGTGGAAATATTCCAGCCACTATCCGCAACAACGGCTGTTGACCCTCGACGATTTCGTGACCTGCCGCATCAATTGGAAAGACAAGGTCGAGAACATCCGCTCGATCGCCGAGGAGATCGGCTTCGCACTCGACAGCTTCCTCTTCATCGACGATCACCCGATCGAGCGCGATCGCGTCCGCCAGCGCCTACCCGAGATCGAGGTCTGGGGCGAGGATTTGCTCGGCCTGCGGCGCAAGCTCCTGACCGATCCGCGCCTGCAAATGCCGATCATCACCGACGAGGCCGCTTCGCGCACGACGCTCGTCAAAGCGCAATTGAACCGTCAGCAATTCCGCGCGGAAGCTATGAACGAAAGCGATTATGTCGCCTCGCTCCAGATCGCCTGCCGCATCGAGCGCGTGACCAATGCGGCGAAGCTTGATCGCATCGAGGAGTTGTTCGCGCGGACGACACAATTCAACGCTACCGGCCGCCACTTTCCGGTCGCCAAGTTGCAGGCGCTCGCCGCGAACCCGCTCACCCGCCTTTTCACCTTGCATGTCTCCGATCGGTTCGGCGATCACGGCCTGGTCGGCGCCGCAATCGTCGAAAACGGTGAAATCACCGGCTTTGTCCTGAGCTGCCGCGTGCTCGGCCTCGGCGTCGAGCACCGCTTTCTGCGGCACGTCGTCGCCGAGCTAACCCGCGACGGTCTGCCGGTCACGGCGCGGATCATCGAGACCGCACGCAATGCCCCGGTCCGCAATATCTATCGCGACAATGGCTTCACCCACGATGCAGACGGCGTCTGGCGTCTCGCCGGAGATGCGCCCGCCGCGGCCGAAGCCGCGGCCTAGAACGGGATTTCGTCGTCGAGATCTTGCGTCGCCGGCGCGCGGCCGCCGCCGCGGCTCATGCCGCCCGACGACGCGCGTGGTGCCGGCGCCGTGTCGTCATCCGGCCCGCCACCGAAGCCCTCGCCACCGCTGCGGCCATCGAGCATCGTGAGCTGACCGTTGAATCGGCCAAGCACCACTTCGGTGGTGTAGCGCTCCTGGCCTTCCTTGTCGGTCCATTTGCGCGTCTGCAGCTGGCCCTCGATATAGAGCTTCGCGCCCTTCTTCACGTATTTTTCGATGACATCGACGAGACGATCGTTGAATACGGCGACGCGGTGCCACTCGGTCTTTTCCTTGCGCTCGCCGCTGGCCTTATCACGCCAGTTCTCCGAGGTCGCGAGCGAGAGATTGGCAATGCGCGTGCCATCCTGGGTCGAGCGGATCTCCGGATCGCGCCCGATATTGCCAACGAGAATGACTTTGTTGACGCTGCCGGCCATGCCGATACTCCCAAGGGCTTGTTGTGGCTATCTGAGACTTTAGAACAGAAATAGAACATTGCCAAGCGGGTGTGGCGCTCCTATTTTCTCGCATATGCAATACATCCGCGTTCGCGGCGCCCGCGAACACAATCTCAAAAATGTCGATGTGGATATGCCGCGCGACAGCCTGGTCGTCATCACCGGGCTCTCGGGCTCGGGCAAATCCTCGCTCGCTTTCGACACGATCTACGCCGAAGGCCAGCGCCGCTATGTCGAGAGCCTCTCGGCCTATGCGCG
>DASXCX010000284.1:0-5101 GCA_036490955.1 Allostellaceae bacterium
CGTGCCGCTCGAGACGACGTTCCGCCTCACCGGCTCGTTGAGCTGGGGCGGCGTCGCGTCGATCTTGCTGCTGGGTCCGGTGGTCGATCGGCTCGGCGCAACGGGCGTCGTCACCTGCCTCTTCATCGGCGCGGCGATCGCCGTCGTCGGCATCGCCTGGGCCGGCGGCAGCATACCGCTGCTTGCCGTTTCCATTGTCGCCGCCGGCGGTTGCATCACCGCGGGGCAAAGCTTCTGCAACATCCTCGCCGCCGCGCTCTATCCCACGGCGATGCGCTCGACCGGCATCGCCTGGGCGCTCGGCATCGGTCGCGCCGGCACGATGTTGGGGCCGATCGTCGGCAGCCTGATGCTGGCGGCCAAACTGGCACCCGCAGCCATCCTCTACGGCACCGCGATCCCGGCAGCGATCGCCGCAGTGGCGATCCTCCTGCTCGGCCGGCGCATGCGTCGCGCGCCGCCACCGAGAACCGCGGCGCCCGCCCAAATCCGGTAGCAGTACGCAATTTTCTTCCCCCGGGCCGGGCCAATCGGCGCATAATCAAAAGAAAAAACAATAACCGGCAGCGATCAGGGAGGATGGATCATGGCACCCAATAGTCCGGGGCAAGGTCAGACCGTCAACGTCTCGCAGGTGATCGACAGCGGACGCTTCGGCGGATTCCAGTGGATGGTAGCGACTTGGTGCTTCGTGCTCGTCACGCTCGACGGCTTCGACAACGGCGCCGTTAATTTCGCGGCACCGGTGATCACGAAGGAATGGGGCATCGCGATGCCGGCCTTCACCTCGGTCTTCGGCGCCGGCCTCTTCGGGCTGATGCTCGGCGCGCTGTCCTCCGGACCACTCGCCGACCGATTCGGACGCAAGCTGGTCGTGCTCAGCTCGACCTTGGTGTTCTCGATTTTCGCGCTCGCCACCACGCTGGTCCATTCGATCGACCAGCTTTGGATATTGCGTTTCCTCACGGGCATCGGCGTCGGCGGCTTGATGCCGAATTCGATCGCTTTGACCGCGGAATACGCGCCGAAACGTATCCGCGCGACCGTGGTCGCGATCATGTTCCTCGGCTTTCCGTTGGGTGCCGGCGCCGGCGGCTGGATCGGCCCGGCGCTGATCCCGAGCTTCGGCTGGCAGAGCCTCTTTCTGCTGGGCGGCTTAGTGCCGCTGATCCTGCTGCCGATCGCGATTTTCGTGCTGCCGGAATCGATCCGCTTCCTCGTCAATCGCGGCAATCGTCCCAATACGATCGCGGCGCTGCTCAACCGCCTCACCGGCCAGAGGCAATTCGACGGCACCGAAACTTTCACGATGCCGACGGACCAGCATCTGCCGGGCTTCGCCGTGAAGCATCTGCTGACCGAAGGCCGCGCCCTTAATACCGTGCTTCTGTGGATCACCTTCTTCAGCAATCTTCTCATCATCTATTATCTCTCGAGCTGGCTGCCGCTGGTGCTGCGCTCTTCGGGCGTTCCCCTCGACGATGCTTTGCGGCTCGGCAGCCTCGTTTCTTGGAGCGGCATCGTCAGCACGCTGGCGCTCGGCCCGGTCGTCGATCGTGTTGGCGCGCCCGGCGTTTGCACCGTGCTTTATCTGCTCGCCGCCGCTTTTATCTTCGCGATCGGCCTGTCGGGCGCGAATGTCACGCTGTTGGCTATCACGATCATCGGCTGCGGCATGTGCGTGATCGGCGGCCAGAGCTTCATCAATGTGATGTCGGCGGTGCTTTATCCGACCGCGGTACGCTCGACTGGCGTCGGCTGGGCGCTCGGCGTCGGCCGCGTCGGCGCGATCGTCGGACCGGTGATCGGCGGCATCCTGCTCGCCGAGCAATTTACGCCGCGCAATCTGTTCTTCATGATCGCAGTGCCGGCGCTGGTCGCCGCGCTTTCGATGTTCGTCCTCAGCCGCCGGCTGCGCGGTCACGAGACGATGTCGGCCCGCGAGGTCGTCATCGCGCATTGATCTTGCGAGGCCCGCTGTTAGGCAGCGGGTCTTCGCGATCTATCGAAAGCGCGGGAAGAGCGCAGCGGCGTTGTTGTCGATCGCCTTGAGTTCGTCGGCGGTGAACGCGCCGCTGTTGATGAGGCCGTTGACGCATTCGTCGGAATAGCGCCACGGATAATCCGTGCCGAAGCAGATTTGCGCCAACGGTATGAGATGCTTCAGCGCCAGCAGCGGCGCGCCGTGCAGCACTTGCGCCGTGTCGTAAAAGAATTTCTTCGCTTCGACGACGAAGCCTTGCGGCATCAGCTCCTTGTAGCGCGCCTCTTTTCCCATACGGATGAAGCGCTCGACCAGGAACGGCATCGTGCCGCCGCCATGCGACCAAATGACCTGGATATCGGGGCAACGCTGAAAGGTGCCGCCGAACAGCATATTGACAAGCGCTCGCGTCGTGTCGGTACCGTATTCGATCGACGAATCGCGGATCACGATCTCTTTGAGGATGCCGTGTGTGCACATCGGTCCGTGCGGGTGGGTATAGATCACCGCCTTGCGGCGATTGAGCTCGTCGAAGACCGGCGCAAAGATCTTGTCGCCGAGCCAGTGATTCTCGTAGCTGGTGATGAGATGGACGCCATCGCATTTGAGGACGTCGAAAGCGTATTCGATCTCCTTCAGCGCGCCGTCGACATCGGGCAGCGGCAAGCTCGCGAAATGGCCGAAGCGACCGGGATAATCCCTGACCAGCCGCGCCATATAGTCGTTGTTCTCGCGCGAATAGGCGCGGCGCGCCTCGCCTTTTGCCTGCTCGGGCAAGGTCGCGGAATTGATCGCGAGGGTGACGCCGCCCTTGTCCATGTCCTCGAGCGCGTCCTTCTCATTCATGATCGAGGCGAGATGAGGAGTGAGCACGCCCCACTCGCGCAGCTGGGGGATATGCTTCGGGGCGACGAGATGGTGATGGACGTCGATACGCGCCATGGAACGACAACCTCCTAAAAGAAACGCGGCAGCAGCGGAGCGATGTTGCGATATTCGATCGCGCCGAGCTCGGCCTCGCTGAGGACGCCGGTGGCTTTGAGCTCGGCCCAGCATTTATCCGATTCGCCCCAGGGATAGTCCGAGCCGAAGACGGTGTGCTCGAGCCCGACGATGCTGCGCAGCGTGGTCAGCATCGCCGGGTGCATCGCCTGCGCCGTGTCGTAATAGAATTTCTTCAGCTCGGCGACGATGCCCTGCGGGAAGAGCTTCGCGTTCGCTGGAATATTCGCCGTCTTCAAGAGACGATAGATCAGGAACGGCATCGTGCCCCCGGCATGCGACCAGATGATGCGGAGATCGCCGCATCGCTGCGCCGTGCCGGTGAAGACCATATTGGCGATCGCGCGCGTCGTGTCGGTGCCGTATTCGATCATCGCGTCCGGCATCACGATCTCTTTCAGCGGCCGCGTGCAGCAATAGGGCGAATGCGGATGCGTATAGATCAACGCCTTGCGGCGGTTGAGCTCCTCGAACACCGGCGCAAACGCCTTGTCGCCGAGCCAATGATCGGCGTAGCTCGTCATCAGGTAGACGCCGTCGGCTTTCAGCACGTCGAGCCCGTATTTGATCTCTTTGAGGGTCGCGTCGACATGCGGCATCGGCAGCGCGGTGAACATGCCGAAACGGCCGGGATGATCGGCGACCAGCCGGGCGAGATACTCATTGTTCTCGCGCGCCCAAGCAGCGCCGCGCGCGGCGTTCTCGATCGCGAAACGCGGCGGCGCCGGCGTCGAATTGATGGCGAGCGTGACGCCGCCGCGATCCATATCTTCGAGCGCGCGGCTCGCATTCATCGCATCGGCGTCGTGCTTGGCGATGATGCCCACTTCCTGCAGCGGCCCGAGACAGGCCGGCGCGGCCAAATGATGATGCGTGTCGATACGCGGCATGAGCCCCCTCAGGAAACGCGGCGCGGCACGCTTGGCAAAAATCGCGGCCGCGATTTTAACCAACCTAGCACGCGGCACCGGCCTCGCCCATTTACGCGCTGTCAACTCACGCATGACATTGTCGCCTGCCGCAACTACCCTGATAGATTGCTGGACGGGGGAATGACATGGCGGAAATCAATGGCCTCACGGGCGTTGCCCGTGAGCGCGTCGCTTACGAGGGCAGGCCGGGTCTCGTCGGGCTGCTCTCGAAGAATTATTTTCTCACGCTGATCACGGTCGGAATCTATCGCTTCTGGGCTGCGACGCGTTTGCGACGCTATCTCTGGAGCAATATCCGCATCGGTGGCGACGGGCTCGAATATATCGGGACCGGCCGCGAGCTCTTCCTCGGCTTTCTTATCGCCCTCGCGGTGCTCGCCCCGCTTAGCATCGCCTATATCGTCATTTACCGTCTCTCGCTCGGCAGCCCGGCTTTGGCGGCGAGCGTCCAAGGCTGTTATTTCCTCGCGCTCTTCATTTTCCTGCAGGTCGCGCTCTTTCGTTCGCGCCGCTATCGCCTGTCACGCACGACCTGGCGCGGCATCTACGCCGGACAGACCGGATCGACCTGGCATTATCTCGGCCTCTTCCTCGGCTACGGCCTGTTGACCGTCGTGACGCTCGGCCTTGCGTTGCCGTGGATGCATGTCGCACTCGCGCGCTACAAGCTCAACAACACCTGCTTCGGCAATCGCACGCTCCATATCGAAGCAAAAGGGAGCGCCCTCTTCGGGCGCTGGCTCGTCGTGCTCGCGCTTATTGTCGTGCCGGTCGCGCTGGCCGTTCTGCCGAACCTGTCGGCCCTTACGCATCCGGTATACCTGCCGCAGCCAAAAGGCCCGCCGAGGCTGCAAGCGCCGCATCCCGGCGCCTTCGCTTTCTTCTTTTTCGCCTTTGTTCTCGGCGCCCTCGGGCTAATCTGGTATCGCATCGAGGCGTTCCGTTATCTGGCCTCGCGCGTCCGGTTGGGCACGATGCAATTGCATTCAGCCGCAAAAGGCACGTCAGGCATCGGCATGGTGCTGCTCTTTTGCCTTGGGATGATCGGCATATCGATCGCGCTCGGCATCGTTATTTTTGTCGTCGGCATGATGGCGGTGCCGCTCGTGAAAGGCGCCGTCATCGGCAAGACGATCGCACCGCAAACGCTGGTTCTGTATGTCGTCGCCGCGATGTTCCCCGT
>DASXCX010000285.1:0-2954 GCA_036490955.1 Allostellaceae bacterium
CGCAAAGGCACCGTCATCGCCCGCGATGGCGGCAAAGAAATTCGCACCCCATATGACGATTGCGTGCTGATCATGCCGTCGCGGCGTTTCGCGCGCGGCCAGACGGCGGTGCGGTTGGGACGGTTCGAGGCGTAGACGCAAGGAGGCGCCGATGCGCGCACGGCATGCGGGCAACGTTGCGGGCGATTGGTTCATCGACACCGCGTGCATCAACTGCAAAGCGGCGCAGACCGTCGCGCCCGGTCTCATTATCGAGCGCGATGGGCAATCGGTGTTCGATCACCAGCCGGCGAATGAGGAAGAGCGCATCCTCGCCTGGCGCGCGCGGCTGCTCTGCCCGACCGCCTCGGTCCACGCCGAGCACGCCGCGCCGGCGCCGGTGGACATCTTCCCCGAGCCGATGACCGAGCGTGTCTGGCGTCTCGGCTACAACGCGCGCAATTCCTGGGGCGCGCATTCTTTCGTGATCCAGCGCGATGCCGGCAACGCGATGGTCGACGCACCGCGCTGGACCGATCACGTCGTTCAGGCGATCGAGCAGCACGGCGGGCTTGCGCTCGTTCTGCTGACCCATCGCGACGACGTCGCCGATGCCGAGCGTTACGCCAAGCATTTCGGCGCGCGCGTCTTCATCCATGAGGACGATCGCAGCGCCGCGCCCTACGCGACCGATCTTATCCGCGGCCGCGCGCCGGTGGCGCTTGACGACGATCTTTTGGTCATCCCCGTGCCCGGCCATACCAAAGGCAGCGTCGCGTTTCTCTTCGAACAACGCTGTCTCTTCGCCGGCGATTCAGTGTCTTGGGATTTCACCACCGGCGATCTGCGCGCCTCGAAGCATGTCTGCTGGTATTCCTGGCCCGAGCAGACGAAATCGCTGCGCGCCCTTGCCGAGCATCGCTTCGAATGGATTTTCGCCGGCCACGGCGGCAGCTATCGCCTGCCGCACGACGAGATGCGGACAAGGCTGCTGGCGCTGACGGAGCGGATGGCTGCGGAGTAACTATTTATCGCGCCCGGCCTTCTTAGTGCCTCCTGCGGTGCGATCCGTTCTCGTCCGCATGGCGTTGACAATCTGCATCGCGGGGAGAATATCCCCAGTGTTATATCCTCGCTCTACTGCTGAGTAGTAACCCTGACTTACGCCGAATTTATCGGCCACTTCTTGTTGTGTCAGACGCTTTTGCAGTCGAAGAGCACGTAGGTCATCTGCGCGACTCATTAAAATATCCTCCTCCTCGCACATCCCAAGCACTCGTAAAATAATATAAAATATTACTAAATGCAAAACAAAAATGCGGGCTAGCGCTTGCCGTCGATCAGCACGAAGCAGATCCGCGCCGGTTTGCCCGAGCGATTGGCCCAGGCGTGGTTGGTGCCGCGCTGAATGAGGATGTCGCCGGCGCGTAGCACCGTTTCGCTATCGTCGAGCATCGCGACGATCTCACCCTCGAGCATGATCGCATAATCGACGGTTTCGGTGCGATGCATGCCGGGATGCTTGTCGTCGATGCGATGCTCGGCATCGGGATAAAGCGTGCCGAAAGTGGCGGCCAGCTGGCGGCGCCGCTCGGCCGGATCCGTCGCTTCGGGCGGATAGTCGATGACGCGCAGCACCGTGCCACGGGATGGCGGCAGCACGCCTTTATGCCCAGCGATACGGTCGGGTGCGCTGATCGGCGCCGGCGTGTCGCCGGTCACCCAAATATTACTGACATTGTAGCCCGGCCGCTCCGCCACGCTCATCGCCGGCACGCGTGTATCTTCGACGATACGCGCGCGGCCCGCTGCATCCTCTTCGGTGACAACGCGCCGAATGATCCGCTGTGCCTGCTCCGCCATGCTTCCTCCCGATCGCGCTTGCCGTTGTCCGCGTTTGCTGCTTTCTTGATGCCACAAAACCACGAGGAAATGCCATGAATCTTGTGTTTCGCTTTATGTCGCTCGCCGTACTTGCCGGCACAATTTCGTCGAGCCTGCCCGCGCATGCCGCGGATATCATCGACGGTTGGGCGCAAGTCCAGGCTCCTGCCGCGCCGAAGCTCGACGACGTCACGGTCGACCCGAAGACGACGGCGCTGTTGATGCTCGACTTCTTGAAGCAGAACTGCGCGCCCAATCCCGTCTGCATGGGCACGTTGCCGGCGATGCAGAATCTACTGAAGATGGCGCGCGACAAGAAGATGCTCGTCGTCTACACCAAATTCCCGAGCCCCTCGCCGACCATCCCGGCACCGACTGCGGCCGACATCCTGCAGCCGGTCGCGCCGCTCGGCAAAGAGCCGCTGATCACCGCCTTCCTCGACAAATTCCCGAAGACGAATTTGGATGCCGTGCTGAAGAAGAACCATATCAAGACCGTGATCGTGGTCGGCAGCGCGGGCAACGGCGCCGTGCTCTTCACCGCGGCCTCGGCCTACTTCCATGGTTACGACGTGGTTGTTCCGGTGGACGGCATTTCGTCGCGCGCGCCGTACGCCGACCAGGCGACGGTCAATACCCTTGCCACCGGACCGGTGATGGGCGGCAAGATCAAGATCACGCGCTCGACGATGATCACGATCCAGTAATCGCGTTCAATCTCACGGCCAAGGGGCGCGTTTCGG
Organism: Allostellaceae bacterium; assembly: GCA_036490955.1. Classification (GTDB taxonomy): domain Bacteria; phylum Pseudomonadota; class Alphaproteobacteria; order ATCC43930; family CGMCC-115725; genus CAIKMD01. The sequence goes on from DASXCX010000285.1 coordinate 2,607, forward strand.
CGGCGAAGCGCGCCCCTCGCTTTAGATGGCTACTCTCTTTACGATGTCGCAAAAGTGCTCGGGGAGGAGAGCTTGCGCGGACGCATTATCGGCGGCATCGCCGCGTTTTTGATCGCGCTGTTTCCGGTTGCTGCCAGCGCGCAAAGCGTCGAGATCAATCCCGCTCTCGCCAAGATCATCGACGGTGCGAAGAAGGAGGGCAAGCTGCTGGTGCGCTCGACGCCGGCCTCGACGCTTGCCGGCCCCGAGGCGCAAGCGGCTGCCCAGCGTGGCATCAAGGCGATGTTCGGCGTCGATATACCGATCGAATGGAGCCCCGGCGCGGCTTACGGCCCGCTCGCGGCGCAG
>DASXCX010000286.1:0-7913 GCA_036490955.1 Allostellaceae bacterium
GTTCACGTACAGGTGAAAGCGGTGTTGACCAACACCATGAGTATCGCCCCTTATCGCGGCGGCGGCCGACCCGAGCCCATTATCGTCACCGAACTGATCATCGACAAAGCGGCGCATGAGCTCGGCATCGACCCGACAGAATTGCGCCGACGCAACACCGTGCCGGCGAGCGCGATGCCCTACACCACGGCGATGAAGCAGGTCTATGACAGCGGCGATTTCAGTAAGAATCTGAGCGACGTGTTGAAGCTCTCCGATCACGCGGGCGCCGAGCAACGCCGTGCCGAAGCGGAAAGGCGTGGCAAGATCCTCGGTGTCGGCGTTGCGACCGCCGTCGCTGCTACCGGCGGTGCCGGTTTCGAATTCGCCGAGGTGCGTTTCGACCAGAGCGGCGGCGTGACGCTGATCACCGGCAGCATGGATCATGGCCAGGGCCACGGTACGGTCTTCAAGCAGGTGCTGTCGGAAAAGCTCGGCATCGACGCCGATTTGATCCGTTACGAATTTGGCGACACCGATGTCGTCGATAACGGCATCGGCACCTTCGGCTCGCGTTCGGCGATCCTCGCCGGCGGCGCGATCAGCGGCGCCGCCGAAAAGCTGATCGAGAAAGGCAAGAAGATCGCGGCGCATATGATGGAGGCGGCGACCGACGACGTCGTCTTCGAACGCGGCAATTTCATTATCGCCGGTACCGACAAGAAGGTCGGTCTCGCGCAAGTCGCACGCCATTCCTTTCAATGGGGCCAATTGCCGAACGACGTCGAGATCGGCTTCACCGAGCGGACCAATTACGGACCATCGAACGCCGCGACCTTCCCCTCGGGCGCGCATATCTGCGAGGTCGAGATCGATCCCGAGACCGGCAAGCTCGCCCTCACCCGCTATTCCGCGGTCGACGATGTCGGTACGGTGCTGAATCCGCTGATTTGCGAAGGCCAAATCCAAGGCGGCATCGTCCAGGGTCTCGGTCAGGTGCTGGGCGAGGACATCGTCTATGACGGGAACGGTCAGCTCCTCACCGGCTCGTTCATGGATTACTGCATGCCGCGCGCCGACGATTTCTGCGATTTCACCCTCGGCGCCAATTGCTCGCCCACCAATCGCAACCCGCTCGGCGTCAAAGGCGTCGGCGAGGCCGGCACGATCGGCGCGATCCCCGCGCTGATGAACGCGGTCAACGACGCGCTCCATCGCGTCGGCGCCCCCGAGATCGAAATGCCGGCGACGCCCGAGAAAGTTTGGCGCGCGATCCAAGCGGCGCGATGATTTTAAGCGCCTCCGCCGCTTCGGGCGGACGACGGAGGCGGTCTCTTGATAAAAACACGCCCGCGGAGGAAGGGCCAATGACGATCAACAGACGTGATCTGTTGCGCGGGAGCGGTATGGCAGCCGCGGTAGCGGCGAGCGGCATCGTGCCCGTCGAAGCGCAGGCACAAGGACAACCGACAAAATGGGACTACACCGCCGATGTTGTGGTGGTCGGGTCGGGCGCATCGGGCTTTCCCGCGGCGATCAAGGCACGCGATGACGGCGCCGCCGTCATTATCGTCGAGGCGCAGCCGCATACGGGTGGCCACGGCACCTGTAGCGGCGGCAATGTCCCGCTCGGCGGCGGCACCAGCCGGCAGAAGAAATACGGCATCGCCGATTCGCCCGATCTCTACTTCCGCGACTTGACCGACTGGTCGATCGTCGAGGGCAACGGCTTTCCCGATTACCGCTACAACGATCGCGAGATCATCCGCGCCTTCGCCGATCACAGCCCCATCGTCTTCGATTTCCTCGAGGCAAACGGAGTCGTCTTCGTCGACAAGGCGCCTGACAATTTCGGCGCCGGCGCAACCGGCAATTCGGCGCCGCGCGAGAACCATGCGGCGATCATGGATTGGCCGATGGTGCAGACCAACGGCCAGGCCGATCCAGCCGAGCGCGCGACCATGTCATCGGGCAACGGCTTGATCCGGCCGCTGGAAGCGACGGCGGCGAAAAAGGGCGTGCAGGTGCTGCTCGAGCATAAGATGGTCGCCCTGCATCGCGAGCATCCGAAATCGGGCCGCGTCATCGGTATCGCCGTCGACAACAAGGGCAAGCGCGTCAATATCCGCGCCAAGCGCGGGATCGTGCTCGCCACCGGCGGCTCCAGCACTAACGTCAATTTCCGCCGCCAGTTCGATCCGCGCCTGACCGAGGAATATTGCGGCATCGCCGGTCAACCCTGGTCCGACCAGGATGCGAGCGGCGAGCTCGCGGCGATGGAGATCGGCGCCTCGCTCTGGGGCGGCTTCAACGAGACCGGCGAATTCGGCTCCGGCATCACCAAGCCCGGGCATGTCGGCACGCAATATGGTTATGTGAACCTGACTTGGCAGCCGACGAGCAAAGTCTTCGACAAGGCACGCGCCACCGGTCTTCAGGTGAAGGACTGGCAGGATTTGATCCTCGTCAACATGATCGGCAAGCGCTTCTATGACGAGACCGGACCGCAATACAGCTCCAACATGGCGAAAGCGGTCGATCCGTACGATCCGTGGAGCTGGCGGAACGTCCAGAGCGTGAAATTCAATCCACGCAATTGGATCAACGCCGCGCTTGCCGGCGTCGGCGATGCACATAACGGCGGCGGCCCGATCTGGGCAATCTTCGATGCCGACGGGGTTGCACGCGAGAAATGGGAAACGGCGGCGCCGCATGTCGACACGACCGGCTTCTTCTTCCAAGCCGACACGCTCGCCGACCTCGCGAACAAGATCAAAATGAAATATCAGCGCCTGCCGATGCCGCCGCAAAATCTCGAAGCGACGGTTGCGCGCTACAACGGCTTTGTCGACACCGGTGTGGACACGGATTTCGCCAAGCCGAAGCCGCTCTACAAGATCGCCAAAGCGCCCTTCTTCGCCGCCTGGTCGACACCAGTGATCCACGACACCCGCGTCGGCCTGCGCATCAATGGCAAAGGCCAGGTGATGGACATGAACGGGGCGGTGATCGCAGGGCTTTATTCCTGCGGCGAGACCGCCGGCGGCTTCAGTCAGCACGGCCTCGCCCGCGCGACGTGCCAGGGCTACATCGCCGGCATGAACGCGGCGGCGGAGAAGACCTCGAGTTAGTCGGTGCGTAAATAACTGCTGCCATTTTCTGGCAGCTATTCGTGATAAGGTGAGGCGGCCTCGGTAAAGGTCGCCTCATTTGTCACGTGCCCAGCGCCTCCTTGATCTCATTCAATCGCTGCGCCGGCATCGCCGGCCGGTGAGCGGCGCCGTGCTCGCCGACGAGCTCGGCGTGTCATTGCGCACGATCTATCGCGATATCGCAACGCTTGTTGGCCAAGGAGCAAAGATCGATGGCGAGCCCGGCATGGGCTACATGCTGCGCCCCGGCTTTCTGCTGCCGCCGCTGATGTTTTCGGATGACGAGATCGAGGCGCTGGTGCTGGGGTCACGCTGGGTCGCCGATCGCGGCGATGCCGCTTTGGCTGCGGCCGCGCGCAACGCCCTCGCCAAGATCGGCGCCGTGCTGCCCGAAGACATGAAGGAAAGCATCGACGCGCCGGGATTGTTGGTGGCGCCCAGCGAAAAACCGCCCGCGGGCGATACCGAACTGACGCTCATCCGCCAAGCGATCCGCACCGAGCGCAAGCTGCGGATCGCTTATATCGATACCAACGGCGCGCGCTCGCAACGCACGATCTGGCCCTTCGCCCTCGGCTTCTTCGACCGCGTGCGCATGATCGCAGCATGGTGCGAGAAGCGTCGGGACTATCGCCATTTCCGCACCGACCGCATAACCAAGGTAGCACTCAGCGAAATGCGCTATCCGCGGCGACGACAGGTCATGCTCAAGGAATGGCGCAGCCGCGAGGGAATCGCCGATACCGACGCGCACTGACGCTGCTGACAGAAATTGACAGCGTGATCGCTTAACGTCCTCTCGTCGGAACGATGGAGGAAGGGATGAAGAATTGGGTCGCGGTGGCCTCGGCCGAGCATGTTCGGCGCGGAGGAACGGAAGGCTTCATGCAAGTGTGCCATGGTCGCGCAGCACCGCTGCGCCGCGTGCTGCCGGGAGATCGCATCGTTTATTACTCGCCGACAATCACCTTTCGCGGCAAGGACAAGTACCAAGCGTTCACGCGCTTTGGCATCGTACGTGCGGGCGAGGCGTATCAGGTGGACATGGGCGAAGGGTTTTGCCCGTTTCGCCGCGACGTCGACTGGGAAGCGACGCAAGACGCGCCGATCGCGCCGCTGCTCGAGACGCTGGAATTCACCCGCGGCAAGCGGAGCTGGGGCGCGCCGTTCCGCTACGGCATTTTCGCCGTGAGCGACCACGACATGGACATAATCGCCCGCGCGATGGGCGTGAAGCGGCTCGCCGCAGCCTGAGGTACCGCGGTTACTTCGCCGCGGCCTTCGCGTCCTGGATCGCGCGCCAGACACGCTCGGGCGTCGCGGGCATTTCGACATGGCGTACGCCGAGCTCCGAGAGCGCGTCGACGATGGCGTTGATCACCGCGCCGAGCGCCGGTGTCGTGCCGCCTTCGCCGCCCGGCCGGATGCCGTAGCGATGGCTGGTCGCCGGAATTTCGACCAGCGCGGTATTGAACGCCGGCATCATATCGGCGCGCGGCACGGCGTAATCCATGAACGAGGCCGAGAGATTCTGCGCATTCCCGCGGTCGTAGTAGCAGAGCTCCATCAGCGCCTGGCCGATGCCCTGCGCCGCCGCGCCATGCGTCTGCCCGTGCAAGATCATCGGATTGATGGCGAGGCCGACATCGTCGATGCCGGCCCAATGCAGCAAGCGCGCGACGCCGGTATCGGGATCGACTTCGACCTCGCAGATATGGGTACCGGACGGCCAGGCGCCGGACCGCACGACCTGATCGCCGATACCGTCGAGCTTGCCTTTGAGATCGTCAGGTAGATCGGCACGCGTCTCCGCCGCCTTGGCGATGTCGAAGATGCCGTAGAACCGGTCGGTGCCTTTGATGCCGAAGCGGCCATCGGCGAATTCGATATCGTCGACCGAGGCTTCGAGAAGGTGCGAGGCGATCTTCTTGCCTTTCTCGATGATCGTGTCGGTGGCGATACCGATGACGAGGCTGGCGAGACGCATCGAACGGCCGGAATGCGACCCGCCGCCAGCCTTGACCCGCCGCGTGTCGTGCGCGACGTAATCGATCGTGTCGAACGGAACGCCGAGCCAGGTGGTAATGAGCTGCGCGAAGCTGGTCTCGTGGCCCTGGCCGCTGTTCATCGTGCCGAGCACGAGTTCGACACGGCCGCGTGATTCCACCGTGACCTCGGCGCGCTCGCGCGGAAAGCCGCCGGCGATCTCGACGTAATTGCCGATGCCGATGCCGCGCAGCTTACCGTTCTTTTTCGATTCCGCCTTGCGCGCCGCAAAGCCGCGCCAATCGGCAAGATCGAGCGCGGCATCCATGCCCTTCTCGTATTCGCCATTGTCGTAAGTCTGGCCGACGGCATTGGTATAGGGGAACGCGTTCTCGGCGATGAAATTCTTGCGCCGCAACTCGACCGGATCGAAGCCGCATTGATCGGCGGCAAGATCGACCAGCCGCTCGATGACATAAACCGCTTCGGGCCGGCCGGCGCTGCGATAGGGCGTTGTCGGCGGCGTATTGGTGACGACGGCGCAGCCGCGGAAATGCACCGCGGGAATATCGTAGACGCCCGACATCTGGCCGAGGCCTTTGCGCAGCGGCACGAAGACGATGGTATGCGCGCCGAGATTGCTGATGTTGGTGCCGCGCAGGCCGATGAATTTGCCGTCCTTGTCGAGAGCGAGCTCGGCCTCGACCGTCAGATCGCGGCCCTGATAATCGCTGACGAAAGACTCCGTGCGATCGCCCTGCCATTTTACCGGACGGCCGATCTTCTTTGCTGCCCAGGGCAACACCGCATATTCCGGGAAGAAGAAATTGCGCGTGCCGAAATTGCCGCCCATGTCGCCGCAGATGCAGTGGACATTCTCTTCCGGCACGCCGAGCACGCTGGCGAGATCGCCGCGCTCGCGCGCGACACCGCTGCCCGTCCCGGCATAAAGCGTATAGATATTGGTCTTGGGATCGTAATTGCCGACGGCGTTACGCGGCTCCATCGGCGTGCCGGTAACGCGGTTGCACCAGCATTCGAAGCGCACGACATGCGCGGCCCTCTCGAACGCCGCATCGGTGTCGGTCTTGTTGCCGACGTCGACATCGACCACGAGATTGGATTCGGCTTCTTCCCAAACCTTTTGCGATTGCGGATCCATCGCGTCCTTGGCCCAGGCTATCGCCGGCAGCACCTCGTAATCGACCTCGACCAGTTCGGCGCCGTCTTTCGCTTGGTTGGTGGTCTCGGCGATGACGACGGCAATCGGTTCGCCGACATGGCGCACTTTATCGGCCGGCAGCATCGGCTGAGCGTGGATGAAAGTGTTGAAGCCTGGGCGAATGTCGACCTTCACGTCGGGCGGACCGACCAGCGACGGCTTGTGATCCATCAGGTGGAGGCCATCGTCCAGCAGGTCCCGGCCGGTGAAAACGGCGATGACGCCCGGCGATCTCTGAGCGGCGGAGATATCGATACCGCGGATGCGCGCGTGGGCATGATGCGAGCGGACCATCCAGGCATAGGCCGTGTTCGGCAGCCAAACATCGGCGACGTAATAGCCTTTGCCGGTCAGCAGCCGTCCGTCTTCCTTGCGCTGGACCGGCTTGCCGATACCTCCCGAGGATTCGCTCCGTTCGACCATTCTTCCCGTGACTCCGCCTCGCCTACGGGGCCACTAAACCCGCCCCGGGCGCGACGCGCAAGTGCGCTGCGGGAATGGGGCTTTGCGTCCCCGCCGTTGCTGCTCCGCCTCTATTTCGCGGTTGTCTGCACCTGGGCGGCTAGCTCGCGCGTCTTGGCCAACACTTGGCGATGGGCATCGTCGGTCTTGCCCCATTCATCGGCGATCGCACCGAGCGTCGCACCCCATTTCTTGTTCTGCTCGGCGGACAGCGAGACAACCGTCTGATCCACCTGATGCGACAGCCGGTCGCGCTCCTCGTTGCCGAGCGTATCGAGGATCTGGCCGGCGCGCCGGCTCCACGCCTCGCCCGAATTATCCATGAGAATCTTTTTCACATTGTCCGGCAGCGCGTCGAACTTCGCCTTGGCCATCCACACGCCGCCCGGCCCGCCGCCGAACGCCGCGTCGATGTGATAGTGGGTCACCTCATCGAGCTTGAAGTCGCGCAGTGCCGCCATCGGAAAATCGATCCCGTCGGCCGTGCCGCGTTGCAGCGCGGAATAGCTGTCGGTCAGACCGATCGAGAGCGGCGAGCCGCCGAGCTTCTGCACCACCTCGGTCGGGATCTTGCCGCTGGCGATGAATTTCAGACCGCCGATGTCGTCGAGCGGCTTCACCGGCGCCTTGACGAGATGCATCGAGACAGGTGGGAAAGCCTGCATGAACAGCGGTACGACCTGGTCGAATTCGGAATTGAGCATGCCGGTCTTGTACAGTCGCCAGAACACCACCGATTCCTGCTCGGCCGATTTCATCACGAAAGGCAGCGCCATCACTTCCGACAGCTTGAACTTGCCAGCGAGGTAGTTGAGCGAGCCGAAGCTGATCTGCATCACGTCGCTGAGCAGCCGGTCGTAGAAATTCGTGCTGCTCGCGAGCGCAAAACCGTCGCGCACATCGATCTGCACGATGCCCTTGCCTTGCGCGTTAACGCGATCGGCCCAATCGTGATAGGTCTGTTGCCCAACCGGCGAGGTCGGCTGGGCAATCGTCGTCATGATAAGCTTCAACTCGTCCGCCGGCGCTGCCCGCGATGCGAACAGTGCGGCAAGCGCGCAAACGATCCCAAGCGCATAACGCAACATCGTCTATCCCCCCTTTTTTCGGCG
>DASXCX010000287.1:0-10140 GCA_036490955.1 Allostellaceae bacterium
GGTCTGCCGGCGCATCCCAGCGGACAGCTCGATGTCCGCGGCGAGCTTGCTGGCGCGCCGATCACCGTCAGCAGCAAGATCCAGCGCGGCGATGACGGCAGCACGCAAATTTCCTTGAGCCGCGCGCAGTGGAAAAGCCTCAACGCGCAAGGCGATCTCAGCCTCGCGCAAGGAGCGGCCTTTCCCTTAGGGCGCATGCAGCTTCGCGCGACGCGGCTCGCCGATCTTGCGCCGCTGATCGGCATGCAACTCACCGGCAGCCTCGACGCGACGCTCGATACCGTCGATGCCGGCGGCAAGCCGCAAGCGAAACTCCATGCCGAGGCACACCAGCTCGCCGCGCTGGGCGATAGCGCCGAGCGCGCATCGCTCGACGCCACGATCACCGACCCCGCGGGGCATCCGCTCACGGCGTCGCAGATCGTCTTAACTGGCATCACCGCGGCGAACGGCATCACCGGCAATACGAAGATCGAGGCGAATGGGACGCAAGAAGCGCTCGCGCTGAAGCTCACCTCCGACCTCAACACGACGCAAGGTCCGGCGCATATCACCACCGCCGCGACCGCGAACCTGCCGCAGCGCGCGCTGCAATTGACCGCCCTGCAAGCCGATTATCGCGGCGAAACGATCCGCTTGCTGGGACCGGCGAAGCTGAAGATGGCGGAGGGGATTGCGGTCGATCAGCTCCGCCTCGGGAGCGGAGCGGCGACCTTGACGATCGCCGGCCAGATCGCGCCCCAGCCGCAAGCGACGGTGGCGCTGCGCAACGCGACGCCGGCGCTGGCAAAGCCCTTCCTCCCGGATCTCAACGGCGCCGGCACCCTCGCGCTCGATGCGAAGCTCGGCGGCACGCTCGCCGCGCCGTCGGGTACGATCCGCGCCACCGGTCGCGGGCTGCGCATTCGCAACGGCGCGGGCGGCGCGCTGCCGCCGGCCGATCTCGATGCCGAGGCGACGCTGCGTGGCGATAGCGCGCAACTCGATGTGCGTCTCGCGTCGGGCAGCAATCTGCATCTGCAGCTTGCCGGCACGGTACCGCTCAAACCGGACGCGCCGATGAATTTACGCAGTACGGGAAATGTCGATCTCGTGCTGCTCGATCCGCTGCTCAATGCAGAGGGTCGCAGCCTGCGCGGTCAGGTGACGCTCGATATGACGGTCGCCGGCACAATGGCGAGTCCCAAGGCCAGCGGCTCAGCGCGGATTGCGAATGGCTCGGTGCAAGATTTCGTCCAAGGCATTCACATTGTCGCGATCGGCGGCACGCTCAGCGCAGATGGCGACACGCTGCGGCTGACGCAATTCAATGGCAAGGCCGGCGATGGCACGATCGCGATTGCCGGCAGCGTCGGCGTCGCTGCGCCGATGCCGATCGATCTCACAATCACGGCACGCGATGCGCGGCCGCTCGCCAGCGATCTGCTTAATGCAACGCTCGACGCCGATCTCACGGTGAAGGGCGAGGCCGCGGGCGATCTGGCACTGGGCGGCCGTGTTCATGTCGACAACGCCAATATCCAGATTCCCGATAAATTCCCGCAAACCGTCGCCGTGCTCGATGTGCGCCGTCCCGGCCAAAAGCCGCCGCCGCCCGCGCCGCCCAGCGCGCCGATTGCGCTCGACCTGACCATCGATGCGCCCGAGCAGGTTTTCGTCCGCGGTCATGGGCTCGATGCCGAGATGGGCGGCCAACTGCGCCTTGCCGGCACGCTCGCGGCGCTGCAAGTCGCTGGCGGGTTCGATTTGCGCCACGGCAATTTCAGCCTCGCCGGCCAGACTTTGAATTTCACCAGCGGCAAGGTCGCTTTCGACGGGTACGGGCTGCAATCGAAGCTCGATCCGACGCTCGATTTCGTGGCGCAGAGCACCGGCAACGGCGTGACGGCGACGCTCAACATCACCGGCTATGCCGATCAGCCGAAGATCCGGCTTTCCTCGAGCCCCGATCTGCCGCAGGACGAAATCCTCGCGCAGCTTCTATTCGGCCAGAGCGTGAAGCAACTCACGCCGTTCCAGGTGGTCCAGATCGCCCAGGCATTGGCGGCCATCAGCGGCATCGGCGGTTCCGGCGATCCGCTCGCCGGCGTGCGCAAAGGGCTAGGACTCGATCGCCTCTCGGTGGGCGCCGCCTCGGGCAATGGGCCGGGAGCCACGGTCGAAGCCGGGAAATACGTTGCCAATGGTATCTATGTCGGCACGAAACAGGGCACTTCGGGCGGCACCCAAGCCCAGGTCCAGATCGACCTCACGAAACATCTAAAGCTCCAGACCCAACTCGGCGCCGGCGGCGCGCCGGCGACCGGCGCCACGCCTGACAACGACCCGGGCACCAGCATCGGCCTCTCGTACCAATTCGAATATTGAGTGCACTTTGTCATGAAGGTGTGGGCCGCCGCGTCTGACGCGGTGCAGCATCTTTACCTTCTCCCGGTTCCGGCCTATGCCTAGGCGGTCGTTTGCTGCGAACCACTCGCGTGAGAGCATTTTTCCGACATGAACATCCATGAGTATCAGGCGAAGAGCCTGCTGCAGAAGTTTGGCGTGGCGGTGCCGAAAGGCGGCGTCGCCTATACGCCGCAAGAAGCCGACAAAGTCGCCAAGGGCCTCGCCGGTCCCGTCTATGTCGTGAAGGCGCAAATCCATGCCGGCGGTCGCGGCGCCGGACATTTCGCCGACAATCCCTCGGGCAAGGGCGGCGTCCGCGTCGTCAAATCGACCGAGGACGTTGCCAAGGCGGCGGCCGACATGCTCGGCCACGTGCTGGTCACGAAGCAGACCGGCCCCAAGGGCCGCGAGGTCAAGCGCATCTACGTTGAGGAAGGTTGCGACATCAAGCGCGAGCTCTATCTCGGCATGCTGATCGATCGCAAAACCTCGCGCATCACCGTGATGGCCTCGACCGAAGGCGGCATGGAGATCGAAGAGGTCGCTGCCAAGCATCCGGAAAAAATCCTTCGCATCGCCATCGATCCGGTGACCGGCATGCAGGGTTTTCACGCCCGCGAACTGGCGTTCGGGCTCGGCCTCGAAGGCAAGCAGATCGCGGCCGCGACCAAATTCATGCTCGGCATGTACAAGGCTTTCACCAGCCTCGATGCTTCCATCGTCGAGGTCAATCCGCTCGTCATCACCGGCGCCGGCGATGTGATCGCGCTCGATGCGAAGATGAATTTCGACGACAACGCGCTCTTCCGCCATCACGATGTCGAAGAGATGCGCGATGAGGCCGAAGAAGATCCGACCGAGCTCGAAGCCGCCAAGCATCAGCTCAATTACGTGAAGCTCGACGGCAATATCGGGTGCATGGTCAACGGCGCCGGCCTCGCCATGGCGACGATGGATATCATCAAGCTTTATGGCGCGAGCCCGGCGAACTTTCTCGATGTCGGCGGCGGCGCGACGAAAGAGCGCGTCACCGCGGCGTTCAAGCTGATCCTCTCCGACGCCCATGTCGAAGGCATTCTCGTCAACATCTTCGGTGGCATCATGCGCTGCGACGTGATCGCCGAGGGCATCGTCGCCGCGGCGCGCGAGGTCAGCCTGCATGTTCCGCTGGTCGTGCGCTTGGAAGGCACGAATGTGAAGCTGGGCAAGGAGATCCTCGCGAAATCGGGTCTGCCGATCCTGTCCGCCGATGATCTTGCCGACGCGGCGGCCAAGATCACCAAAGCGGTGAAGGAGGCCGCCTGATGTCGGTCCTCGTCAATCGCGATACCAAAGTCATCTGCCAGGGCTTCACCGGGGCCCAGGGCACGTTCCATTCCGAGCAGGCAATCGCCTACGGCACCAAGATGATGGGCGGCGTCACGCCGGGCAAAGGCGGGACGAAGCATCTCGATCTTCCGGTCTTCGATACGGTGAGCGAGGCGGTAAAGAAGACCGCCGCCAACGCGACCGTGATCTACGTGCCGCCGCCTTTTGCCGCCGAGGCGATCCTCGAGGCGATCGATGCCGAGCTGCCGCTGATCGTCTGCATCACCGAGGGCATTCCGGTCATCGACATGGTGACGGTGAAGCGCGCGCTGACCGGCTCGAAGAGCCGGCTGATCGGCCCGAACTGTCCCGGCGTCATCACGCCCGATGAATGCAAGATCGGCATCATGCCGGGTCATATCCATAAGAGGGGCCATGTCGGCATCGTCTCGCGCTCCGGCACGCTGACCTATGAGGCCGTGGCGCAGACCACCGCGGCCGGGCTCGGCCAATCGAGTTGCGTCGGTATCGGCGGCGATCCGGTCAACGGCACGAATTTCATCGACGTGCTGGAGATGTTTCTCGCCGATCCCGAGACGGAATCCATCATCATGATCGGCGAGATCGGCGGCACGGCCGAAGAGGAAGCCGCCGACATGATCAAGCGCAACAGGGTCAAAAAGCCGATGGTCGGCTTCATCGCTGGCGCCACGGCGCCGCCGGGACGCCGCATGGGGCATGCTGGCGCGATCATCTCGGGCGGCAGCGGCACCGCCGCGAGTAAGATGGAAGCGATGAAGGGCGCGGGCATCACGGTCGCCGATTCGCCGGCAGCCTTGGGCTCGACGATGGCTCAGCGGCTGAAGGGCTAGGCTTAAGCGTTTCCTCGCGGCTCGGTTCCTGCCCACGCTTGAGCAGCCGAATCCCACAGGCTCTTGCATCCGCGGCGGTTGAGTTTCGGTCGGTCGCGGGCCTAACTTGCCTTTGGCTAACCGAGCGGCCGATTGCAGAGCATGAGCCAAGCAGCGCAAACGACGACACGGCGTATCCATCCGGGCTCGGGCCGGCGGCGCGGACGCGACCAGCCGAAGGGCCGGCAGGTTGATCCGCAATCTCTCAAGGAAGTTCAGGCGCTGCTTGCCGAGCAGCCGCGGCGGCGTGATCTGCTGATCGAGTTCCTCCACCTCCTGCAGGACAAGTATCACTGCCTCCATGCGCGCCATCTCGCGGCTTTGGCCGCCGAGATGAAGCTCGCGCTGGTCGAGGTCTATGAGGTTGCATCCTTTTACGCGCATTTCGACATCGTGATGGACGACGAGACGCCTCCGCCGGAGTTGACGGTGCGCGTCTGCGATAGTCTCACCTGCGAATTGCTCGGCGCGCAAAAGCTGCTCGCGCAGTTGCCGGGCAAACTCGGCTCCAGTGTGCGCGTTGTGCGTGCGCCGTGCATGGGCGGCTGCCATAACGCGCCGGTCACCGCGATCGGCCACGCATTGCATGAGCACGCGACCGTCGACAGCGTCGTCCATGCCGTCGCCAAGGGCGAGACGCATCCGCATCCGGCGGCGTTTCCCGATCTAGCTGCCTATCGCGCGCAAGGTGGCTACAAGCTCTTAGAGGCCTGCGTCTCGGGCAAGATGTCGCGCGACGCGTTGCTCAAGATTCTCGATGACGCCCAGCTCAGAGGGCTCGGCGGTGCCGGTTTTCCGACGGGCCGCAAATGGCGCGCCGTTCTCGCCGAGCCGAAACCGCGGCTGATGGCGGTGAATGGCGACGAGGGCGAGCCGGGCACGTTCAAGGACCGCTATTACCTCGAGATTGATCCGCATCGCATGCTCGAGGGCATGCTGATCGGCGCCTGGATGATCGAGGCGCCGGACGCCTACATCTATCTGCGCGACGAATATCCGCATATCCACGCGGCGCTGAATATCGAAATCCCGAAGCTCGAAGCCGCTGGCCTGTCGCGCCACACCAAGATTCATCTCCGGCGTGGCGCAGGCGCCTATATCTGCGGCGAGGAATCGGCGATGCTGGAAAGCATCGAAGGCAAGCGCGGCCTGCCGCGCCACAAGCCGCCTTATCCGTCGCAGGTTGGGCTCTTCGGCCGGCCGACGCTGATCAACAATATCGAGACGCTCTTTTGGCTGCGCGATATCGTCGAGCGCGGCGGCGAGTGGTTCGTCAGTCAGGGCCGCCGCGGCCGCAAAGGCCCGCGCAGTTTCTCGGTTTCGGGTCGCGTGAAATCGCCGGGCGTGAAGCTCGCCCCGGCAGGCATCACCGTGCGCGAGTTGATCGACGAATTCTGCGGCGGCATGGCCGATGGCCATCAATTCAAGGGCTACCTGCCGGGCGGCGCATCGGGCGGTATCCTGCCGGCGTCGATGGCCGATCTACCCCTGGATTTCGGCACGCTCGAGCAGCACGGCGCGCTGATCGGCTCGGCCGCGGTCGTCGTCCTCTCCGACCAGGATGATATGAGGCAGGTAGCGCTCAATCTCTTGCGCTTCTTCGAGGATGAAAGTTGCGGGCAATGCACGCCTTGCCGCGTCGGCACCGAAAAGGCCGTCCGGTTGTTACAGGAGAAGAAATGGGATGCCGCGCTCTTGGCCGACCTTGCACGCGTGATGGGCGATAGCTCCATCTGCGGCCTCGGCCAGGCGGCGATGAACCCGGTGAAGCTGGTGCTGAAGCATTTCCCCGAGGATGTGTCATGAGCGACGGATCGGGCCCGCTGCTGCCGCAAGGCGTGAAATTCCTGCTCGACGACGTCGAGGTCGAGGCACTGCCTGGTGAGACGATTTGGCGCGTGGCGCATCGTCATCAGACCGAGCTGCCGCATCTCTGCTATTCGCCGGAGCCCGGCTATCGCGCCGACGGCAACTGCCGCGCTTGCATGGTCGAGATCGAGGGCGAGCGCGCGCTCGCCGCTTCCTGCATCCGTAAGCCGAGTGCGGGGATGAAGGTCAAGACGCAGAGCGAGCGCGCCGCCACCAATCGCAAGCTCGTCTTTGAGTTGCTGGTCGCCGATCAACCGGCGCGCGCGACAACGCACGATCCCGATTCGAAATTCTGGATGCATGCCGACGAAGTCGGGGTCGCGGAAAGCCGCTTTCCCGCGCGCGCGCAGCCGGTGCCGGATCGCTCGCATCCGGCGATGGCGGTGCATCTCGATGCCTGCATCCAGTGCAATCTCTGCGTCCGCGCTTGCCGCGAGGTCCAGGTCAACGACGTCATCGGCATGGCCGCGCGTGGAGCTGACGCGAAGATCGTCTTCGATTTCGACGATCCAATGGGGCATAGCACTTGCGTTGCTTGCGGCGAATGCGTGCAGGCTTGTCCAACCGGCGCGCTGCTGCCCGCGACGATGGTGGACGCCCAAGGCCTGGCGCAGCCTAAGCCCGATCGCCATGTCGACAGCGTCTGCCCCTATTGCGGGGTCGGCTGTCAGATCACCTACAATGTCCGCGACGACAAGATCGTCTCGGTGACGGGCCGCGACGGCCCGTCGAACGAACAGCGGCTCTGCGTCAAAGGCCGCTTCGGCTTTGATTACATTACCCATCGCGACCGGCTGAAGCTTCCGCTCATCCGCAAGGACGGCGTGCCGAAGAATGCGCTGGACGATATCGACCCGTCCAATCCGTGGACGCACTTCCGTCCGGCGAGTTGGGACGAGGCACTCGATCGCGCCGCTTCGGGGCTCAAAAAAATCCGTGATACGCATGGCGGCGACGCGCTCGCCGGCTTTGGCTCTGCGAAAGGCTCGAACGAGGAAGCCTATCTGTTCGCGAAATTGGTCCGCGCCGGCTTCCGCACGAACAACGTCGATCACTGCACGCGGCTCTGCCATGCCTCATCGGTCGCGGCGCTGATGGAGGGCATCGGCTCGGCGGCGGTGACGGCACCGTTCAACGCCGCGAAAGATGCCGAAGTCATCATCGTCATCGGCGCTAATCCGACGGAAAATCATCCTGTCGCCGCCACCTATTTCAAGCAGGCGGTGAAGCGCGGCGCGACGCTGGTGGTAATGGATCCGCGCGGTCAGACCTTGAAGCGGCATGCGACGCATATGCTGCAATTCAAGCCGAGCCAGGACGTGGCGATGCTGTCGGCGATGATCCACACGATCATCTACGAGGACCTCTACGACAAGCAATATGTCCAAGCGCATACCGACGATTTCGAGGCGGTGAAAGAGAGCGTCAAGGATCGCACGCCCGAGGCGATGGCCGCGCGTTGCGGTATCGATGCCGAGACGCTCAAGACCGTTGCGCGCAAATACGCTCGCGCTGAAACCGCCATCATCTTTTGGGGCATGGGCATCTCGCAGCATGTCCACGGCACCGACAATGCGCGCTGCCTCATCGCCCTCGCGATGATCACCGGCCAGGTCGGCCGGCGCGGCACCGGGCTGCACCCGCTGCGCGGCCAGAACAATGTCCAGGGCGCGTCGGATGTCGGCCTTATCCCGATGTTCTATCCCGACTATCGCAAGGTCGAAGATCCCGAGATGCGCCGCATCTACGAAGAGCTCTGGGGCGCTGCGGCCGATTTGAAGCGCGGACTCACCGTGGTCGAGACCATGACCGCGATCCATGACGGCAAAGTCCGCGGCATGTACATCATGGGCGAGAATCCGGCGATGTCGGATCCGGATGTCGAGCACGCGCGCGAAGCGCTGGCGAAGCTCGAGCACCTCGTCGTCCAGGATCTGTTCCTCACCGAGACCGCGCGTTTCGCCGATGTCGTGTTGCCGGCTTCGGCCTGGCCCGAAAAAGACGGCACGGTCACCAACACCAATCGCCAGGTACAGCGCGGCCGCGCCGCGCTGCCGTTGCCCGGCGAGACGCGGCAAGATCTTTGGATCATTCAGGAGATCGCGCGCCGCATCGGCCTCAATTGGAATTACAGCGGCCCCGGCGAGGTCTTCGCGGAAATGAAGAAGGGTATGCCGTCGCTCGACAACATCACCTGGGAGCGGGTCTCGCGCGAGAGTTCGGTCACCTATCCTTGCGATGCACCGGACAAGCCCGGCAACGAGATCGTTTTCGGTGAAGGTTTCCCGACGCCGAACGGCCACGCCAAGCTGGTGGCGGTTGGCCTCGTGCCGCCTGCCGAGCAGCCGGACGAGGAGTATCCGATGGTGCTCACGACCGGCCGCCAACTCGAGCATTGGCATACCGGCGCGATGACGCGCCGCGCCAGCGTGCTCGACGAGCTCGAGCCGGAAGCCGTTGCTTCGCTCGCGCCTTCCGATCTCTGGCATATGGGCGTCAAGCCCGGCGATCCGATCCGGGTCGCCACGCGTCGGGGCGCGATCGAGCTTAAAGCGCGCGCCGACAGCGCCGTGCCGCCGGGCATGCTGTTCATTCCGTTCTGCTACGCGGAAGCGGCGGCGAATATGCTGACCAATCCGCAGCTCGACCCGTTCGGCAAAATCCCCGAATTCAAATTCTGCGCGGCGCGGGTCGAGAAAATTCCTGCTCGCGCGACCAACTAACCATCCAGGTTGAGCGAGCAGGGTTGGTTTGGCGGCTGCGAGCGCGGCCTAAAATAAGCTAAGCCGTCCGCACTGTCGCCGTCGCGGTTTCGCTGACCCGCGCGTTATAGGCGGCGCGCCACGGCTTCAGCACGAAGAGCGCGAGCGCTGCGACGAGCAGATTGGCAATGCTCGCGATCACGAACACCGCGTGCCAGCTCCCGGTCGAGGCTTGCAGCGCGCTCGCCGCCGGCACCAAAAACGACGCCGTGCCTTTCGCTGTGTAGAGCAGCCCGGCGTTGGTTGCGGCGTATTTCGAGCCGTAAGTGTCGGTGCAGGTCGCCGGGAAGAGGCTGTAGATCTCGCCCCAGGTGAAGTAGACGAGACCCGCCGCGATGACGAAGCCCACCGGTGAAGTGCCGATCGTGCCGAGGCCCCAATAGGCGGCGGCGCCGCAGGTGAAGACGATCGCCATTGTGTTCTCGCGGCCGATATGATCCGAGATCCAGCCGAAAGTCGGGCGGGCAAGACCGTTCAGGACATTGTCGACGATGCCGGCAACGACGATCGTTGTGCCCGCGATGAAGAAAAGATCGACGTTGACGCCCGCGATTTTGTAGTCGCGCGCGATCGGCGCGACTTGCGCGGTGACGACGAGGCCGCTTGCCGCGACCAGCACGAACATCACATAGAGCAAATAGAAAATAGGCGATTTCAGCATCTCGCCGGGTGTGTGCTCGCGGCGTGCCTGGCTGACACGCTGCGCGGCCGCCGGAACCTGACCGGCCTTGGGTGCCCGCAGAAACGCGGCAAACAACAGAATGATGATTCCCTGGCCGAGACCAAACCACAGGAAAGCCGCTTGATAGCCATGCGTCTGGATCGTGGTGATGATCGGATAGACGGTGAGCGCTGCACCGGCGCCGAAACCGGCGGCGGTCAAACCGGCCGCAAGGCCGCGG
>DASXCX010000288.1:0-3468 GCA_036490955.1 Allostellaceae bacterium
CCGGTCGCGTCGACCGACACATCGATCGGACCTGTCGGGACGCCCGGCACCGCGATCTGACCATGGCTTTGCAACGTCAGCGCAAGATCGTCTTGCGGTCCATGCACGCGGCCCTCGACGGAGAGCGGCCCTGACACAGTCGGCGCGAGCGCGGCAAGGTTGGCGAGGGTCGCGCCCCACACGATGTCGAGCGCGCCGCCGATCGAGGTGCCATGCGCCGACAGTTGCAGACCCTTGCCGTCGATTAGCGCGCGATCGAGCGTGATATCGCTGCCGGTCATGCTGCCGGCAACCACGAGCGTCGCGTTCTCGCCGATCAAATTCGCCACCATCGGCTCGCCGCCGGTGATATCGAGCGCTCCGTCGAGCGAGATTTGCGTTGCGTCGCCTTGTTGCGCGAGCTTTGCGACCACGGCGCCGTGGCCTTCAATCGCCGTGCCGCCCAACGCGGCGAGCGGCGCGAGATTCGAGAGGCTTATGGTCGCGGTGGCGCTCATGACGCCGCCGAGCTGTGCGGCACCGGTCACACCGATCAGCGGATGGGTGACGGTGAATGTGACCTGCAGTGCCGGCTGATCGAGGATCGCCTCGGCCTGAAGCGCGATCGGAGCAGCGGCCAAGAGATCGGGTTGCGGCCCCGGCACATGCACATTCTCGACCACGCCGTTCACAGCGATCTTGCCGCGATTACCTTGGAGATCGGCGGTGATGCGGCCGAGGCTCGCGCCGGAGGCGGCGAGATCCGCGATCGCGAGCTTGCCGGTCGCATCGGGACCGGTAAACGGCCCGTGTACGTGCAGATCGAGACTCGCCGATTGCCAATGGAGATCGGGTCGCGGCGCCATCGCCGGCGCGGCGACAGCAAGATCGAGATCGCCGCTCTGACCGGTGAGATCGATCGTGCCTTTGCCGTTGCCGGCAAGTTCGCCGGCCTTCATCGCCAAGCCGAGTTGTTCGGCGTTGCGCGGTCCGGCGAGCGTCGCCGCGACCGACACCGCACCAAGATCGGGCAGGCGTGCGAGCTCGGCCAAGAGCCCATGCGACGGCTCGCTGATATTGAGCACGACATTGTCGCCAGCGCCGCTCATCTTGCCAGCGAGCTTGTAGCTGCCCGGCCCATCGAGCCGCTCGATATCGAGCGTAACCTCACCATCGGTGAGCGAGGCGAGGCGCAGATTGCCGCTGGCGCCGACACTGGCCGGTGCGCCGGCCAGCGCGGCACCGAGATCGAGCTTGTCGACGCGCAGCGTGCCGAGTGCAACACGCAGCGGCGGCAGGTTCGATTTGCTTTTGCTCGCGGCGGCGTTTTCGCTCGCAGGCAGACGCGCAACGACGATATGCGCCGCGGTAAGGCGATCGATCTTCGCCGCGCCGCCGAATAGACCAAGCGGCGACCAGTCGAGCACGGCATCATCGATTGTGAGCCAGGCGCCGTCCTTGTCACGAATTTCGGCATGGGCGAGGCGCAGCGCATCGGGGAAGCGGCCGGCGAGACCTTGAATCTCAACCGTTCCGCCGCTGAGCTTCGCCGCGAGTGTCTCGATCGTCGCCCGGCCCGTACCGGTATTGGCGAAGATCAGGATAAACAACAGCCCGAGCAGCGGCAGGCCGATGACCACGCCGACGATCGATGCCGCTATTCGCACGCCACGTTTCGTCAAGAGCCACTTCGTCAAAAAGCCTGGCCGAGCCCGATATAGAATTCGAACTTATCGCCGCCCGGCGGCCGGTTCACCGGCAGCGCCACATCGACCCGGATGGGACCCACAGGCGTGTAATAGCGTAAACCGAAGCCGGTTCCGATTCGAACGGTTCCCGAGAATGGCAGATCGCCGGCGCTCACCTGCCCTGCGTCGACGAAGACAGCGGTGCCGAAATTCTCGAGGAAGCGCTGGCGGTATTCGACGGTGCCGGCATCGATGGCCGTGCCGCCCGCCGGATTAAGATCCGAGAAGAGCGGCCCGACCGATTGATATTTGAAGCCGCGGACTGTCGCGCTGCCGCCGCCATAGAAACGCTGATCCGGGGGCAACTCGAATTGCGATGCACCCAAGACGCTGCCGATGAGGCCGCGGAGAGCGAGCACGCTGCGCCCCGGCTTCGCGCCAAAGATCCAGTCGCCGATATCGAGATAGGTCGAGCCCGAAACTTGGAGGATCGCAAAGGTGCTGGTTGGATGGCCGAGCGATTCCGTCGGAGTCGCGATGAAGGCGGCGCGAATGCCATGCGTCGGATCGTTGGTCGGATCGGTAAGACCGGTGCTGTCGTAGTTCGCGGTCAGCGGCAGGCTGACCAGGGTGAAATCGCTCGTGACGCGTTCTTGGAGAATGCGCTCGCGCTCGCCGGTGATGCCGATGCTGCCGCTCCAGAGCGGGCCGAATTTCCGATGGAGCGACGGGCCGGCAGTGACGGCCCGTTGGTCATAGGCCTGTAAATCCTGCTGCAGCGCCGCGGCGTCGAATTCGAGCGATGTGTCGCGTTGCGGGAAATCGGGTTTGATGAATTGCCCGGTGATGTTGTAGCCGATGCCGGTCGTCGCCGTGCCGCTCAGCCCGGTGGCGGCAGCGGAAAGATTGAGCTGCTCGGCATTGCCGAAAAGATTGCGGTCGGACCAGGTCACTTTCGCGCTGGCGCCGAGATCGGTGGAATAGGCGCCGGTGATGCCGACGGCATGGCCAGGCCGCTCCTGAAAATCGAAAGTGATCGGCAAGCTGGCATCGGGCGCGAGAGTTTCGGCGGCATGCACGGTAACGCCGGAGAAGACACCGAGCGCGAGCAAATCCTGGCGCGCCGCGTCGATCTTGCTCGGCTGATAGAGTTGGCCCGGTTGCAAGAGCAGCCGGCGGCGGACGAAATCCTCGTTCACATCGTGCAGGCCGTTGAAGCCGATCGCGCCGATCGTGGCGCGCTTGCCGGCAGTCGCGTTGAATACAACATCGATCGAGAGCGCCGGCGCATCTTCGGTGGCGACCGGCGGATCGACTTTGGCGAGCGCATAGCCGTTCTCTTCGAGCGCGGTGAGAAGTTTCGTGCCGGCGCCGAGAATGTCCGACGCCACGGCCGGCTGTCCCGGCTTCAGCCCGAGTTGACCCAGCGCGTCCGTGCCTGACGGCAGATCGCCATGAACTTCGATCTTGCGCAGGTGAAAGAGCGGCCCTTTGTCGATTGCGACCTTAGCCTCGACCGGCTGGCCGCTCGGCACCTTGTCGAGTTTGTCGGCGAGGCTCGTGTCGTTGACCGAGGCGCCGTCGACCGTGATGGTGACGGTGGCCTGGTAGTAGCCGAAGGACTGCAGCACAGTTTGGACGCGGTCGTAGTCGTTCTTGGCACGAGTGATCAGCGCGAAGGGTCCGACCGGGGCTTTATCCTTGAGCGCCTGGAGCTGCGATGCATCGCTGAGCGCACCGTCGAGCGCCTTGTCGCCGGTCGCATCGATCGCAACCGTATAGGTCTGCGGATCGCTGGCCC
>DASXCX010000289.1:0-3435 GCA_036490955.1 Allostellaceae bacterium
ACGACATACTTTCCGGCCGCCCGATGCAGGACGGCGGCGCCATAGAGGGCACGCCAGGTCTCCGTCGCCGGCGCGTCGCGCTCCATCACCAGAAGGATCACCTTGCGGATATTGGTCAGCGGCTCGTGCAGGGAGACGCGCTTGATGCCCTTGATGCCTAGCGTGTTGCGCAGGTGATTGAGGAACAGCGGCTCCATCCCGATGCGCTTGATCAGGCTCGATTCCGAGGGCGTTACTTGCGAGATGATCGAGGTGAGGATGGCGTCGCGCCGCCGCGTGATCGCCGTCACCTCCATGAAGGCGTTGTATTCCTGCAAATTCACATGACCGTGGCTTTCGCCGAACGGCGCTTCGGGCTCGAGCACGTCGGTATGAATGAGGCCCTCGATGACGATCTCGGCCTCGGCGGGGACGAGCAGATCGACGGTCTTCGCTTTCACCACATTGATCGGCGCGCCGACCAGCCCGCCGGCAACGGTGAGCTCGTCCATGGTCTCGGGCAGTTTCTGCGCCGAGGTATAGGCGATGCAGGGCGGGCAGCCGAGGATCACCGCCGCCGGCAGCTTCTTGCCTTTGGCCTTGGCTTTTTCCCAATGCGTATAGATGCCGGGGCGCAACTCGAGCGACGGGTTCATGCCGAGCCGTCGCGGCGCTTTCACCTGGCCGCGATAGATGCCCATGTTCTGGATGCCGGTGTCCGGATCCTTGGTAATGTATTGCGACAAGGTCGTATAGGGCGAGACGTCCCAGCCCGGCGTCGAGATCGGAATCGGCAGCCCGTCGAGGCCTTGGCCCGGCTTGTC
Source organism: Allostellaceae bacterium (assembly GCA_036490955.1). Lineage (GTDB taxonomy): Bacteria > Pseudomonadota > Alphaproteobacteria > ATCC43930 > CGMCC-115725 > CAIKMD01. Next base: position 804 of record DASXCX010000289.1, read on the forward strand.
GAGCGCCTTGCCGGTGATGACGATCTCTTGGCACGGCGCGGTTTGGACGACCTTCGGCGGAATCGGCTTGGCGACGGCGCGGTTCCAGGTCTCGTCGATCTTGTCGAGATCGCAGGCCATGCCGATCGAATAGATCTCGCGATTGGTGGCGAGCACGCCGACCGCGACCGGGATGTCGTAGCGGTTACCCTTGGCGTCTTTGACATTGTTGAAGAGGAAGGCCTTGCGGTCTTTCTCGACGATGCCGCCGCGGAATTGCCAGCGCACCAGCGGATGCATCTCGGTGTCCTTGTCGATCACGCGATCGACGGTGACCAAGAGCCCTTCTTTCGCGAGCGTCTTCAGATGATCGTGGAGATCGGGGTAGCGCCGTTTCGGCGCCGTGCCGACGCGCGGCTTGCCCTTGGCTTTGGTTGCCATGTCCATGGACGATCTCCCTTCTACTGAATTAACGGCCGCGGCGGATCAGCGTGCCGGCGCCCTCGGCGAACAGCTCCAACAGAATCGCATTGGGGACGCGGCCGTCGATGATGACCGCGGCTTCGACGCCGCCGGCGATCGCGTCGAGACAGGTATCGATCTTCGGGATCATGCCGCCCGAGATCGTGCCGTCGGCGATGAGCTCGCGCGCTTTCTCGACCGAAAGCTGCGGGATCAGCTTCTTTTCCTTATCGAGCACGCCGGCGACATCGGTGAGCAGCAGGAAACGCGTTGCCTTCACCGCGGCGGCGACCGCGCCCGCGACGGTGTCGGCATTGATATTGTAGGTCTCGCCGGCTTCGCCGACGCCGATTGGCGCGATCACGGGGATGATGTCGGATTTCTCCAGGAGGTCGAGGATCTTGGTATTGATGGCGACTGGCTCGCCGACAAAGCCGAGATCGAGCACTTTCTCGATATTGCTGTCGCTCTCCTTGTGCGGATGCGAAAGCTTCTTGGCGCGGATGAGATCGGCGTCCTTGCCCGAGAGGCCCACCGCGAGCCCGCCGGCTTTGTTGATGAGCGCGACGAGCTCTTTGTTGACCGAGCCCGACAGCACCATCTCGACGATCTCGACCGTCGCCTGATCGGTGATCCGGAGGCCATCGATGAAGGAGCTCTTGATCTGCAGCCGCTTCAGCATGTCGCCGATCTGCGGCCCGCCGCCATGGACGACGATCGGATTCATTCCGACCTGCTTCAAGAGCACGATGTCGTCGGCGAATTGCCGCGCGATCGCATCGTCGCCCATGGCGTGCCCGCCATATTTGACGACGATGGTCTTGCCGGAATAGCGCCGGAAATAGGGAAGCGCCGCCGAGAGCGTCGCCGCTTTCTTCGCGGCTTCAGCCTGTCTGTCCGGTGTCTCGCTCATGCGCGCGGAATTTACCGCGTGAGCCGCGGCTCGGCTAGTTCCGCCAGGGAAGCACGCAACGCGGCGATCCCCGCGCCGCTCTGCGCGCTCGTCAGATGAATGACCGGATGGGCCGCGACGTGCTTGGCGAGGCCTTGGGAAAGGCTGGTGACTCTTTTGTGAAGATCGTCCGGTGCGACGAGATCGCATTTCGTCAGCACGACCTGGAAAGAGACGGCTGCCTCGTCGAGCTGTTTCATCAGCGGCTTGTCGGTCTCCTTGATGCCGAAACGTGCATCGAGCAGCAGCAGCACGCGCCTGAGACTGGCGCGGCCTTTCAGATAGCGCGCGATGAGGCCGGTCCAGCGTGCGATCTCCCGTTTCGGCGCCTCGGCATAGCCATACCCTGGCAGATCAACGAGCATCAGCCGCTCGCCGAGGTCGAAGAAATTGATCTGCCGCGTGCGGCCGGGCGTCTTCGAGATGCGAGCAAGAGCGCTCTGCCCGGTCAGCGCGTTGACGAGACTCGATTTGCCGACGTTGGAGCGGCCGACGAAAGCAATCTCGGGCAGCGTGTCGGGCGGGATCGCTTCGTCGTTCGTCGCGCCGGCGACGAAGCCGCAAGGCGCCGCGAAAAGCAGCCGGCCTTGCTCCTCCGCGTCGGGCTCGGGCGCCGCCTCGGCGGGATAGACGGCGGCTGACATCGTTTGCCGGGCTCTATGTCTTGACGGGCTTGGCCGGCGTCTTGCCGCCCGGCGGCTTGGCGCGGCTGACGCCCGCGCTGCGCATGATTACCCATTGCTGCGTGATCGAGAGCAGATTGTTCCACGCCCAATAGATCACCAGACCCGAGGCGAATTGCGCCAGCATGTAAGTGAAGACGAAGGGCAACGCCATGAACATCTTCGCCTGCATCGGGTCGGGCGGCTGCGGATTGAGCTTCTGCTGCAGGAACATGGTGCAGCCCATGATGAGCGGCCAGGCGCCGATATGAAGGAAGGAAATGGGCGGCGGCGCGAAGGGCAGGAGGCCGAAGAGATTGATGAAGCTCGTCGGGTCGGGCGCGGAAAGGTCGTGGATCCAGCCGAAGAATGGCGCGTGGCGCATCTCGATGGTGACGTAGAGCACCTTGTAGAGCGAGAAGAATACCGGGATCTGGATGACGATCGGCAGGCAGCCGGCCATGGGATTGGCGCCGACCCGTTTGTAGAGCGCCATCATCTCCTGGTTGAGCTTCACCTTGTCGTCGCCGTAGCGCTCACGCAACTTTGTCAGTTCGGGCTGCAGCAGCCGCATCTT
>DASXCX010000290.1:0-14143 GCA_036490955.1 Allostellaceae bacterium
CATGGCCCGGGATCGTCCGCGCGAAGCTTTTCATGAAGGGTTCAGGCGGGCCTTCGTGGCTTTCGCCGACGCCGATGCAGATGCTCGGCAGATTATCGAGGAAGAAATTCGTCCAGTGGTCGGGCGAGAGCATCACCAACACGTCGGGTCTCGCCGCGCTGAGGCGCCGGCTCAATTCGCGGAAATCGCCGGTGATGAGGTCGCGGCTGGCAGCCGAGAGCTTGTCCCAATCGCGTGCGATGAGCGGCGCATGGCTCGCCGCGAAGGCGCCGACGAATTCAGCCATGGCTTGCCTCCTTCGCGGCACCCCGCATCGCGTGAAGCTTCTCGAGAAACACCGCGTCGCTCATCCCTGCAAAGCCGAAATAATAGCGCAAGAGATAGGCGTTCAGGCGCGGCGCCAGAAATGCGACGTCGTCATTCAGCAACGCTTGCACCACCTCGGGCGCGAGTTGCGTATAGCGCGCAATCACCTTTCGGCGATCCGCCCGGTACTCCGCGGTCGCCCCGGGCGCCTGTAGGTCATAGATGAGTTTGCTGAGCCAGTAATCGGTCATAGCCGCGATTTTAACCCTGCTATCCGCCTTACGCCAATTGTGCTAGCGATCCTTGAAATAGCGGGAGGATCATCATGAAAGCTGCCGTGGTCGGCGAAAAAGAACTCGAAATCCGCGATGTGCCGATGCCCAAGCCGAAGCCGAACGAGGTATTGGTGAAGGTCCGCGCTATCGGCCTCAACCGCGCCGAGTTGCCCGGCGCCTATGGCTCGGGCCATACGCGCGTCACCGGCACGGTCCCCGGCATCGAATGCTCCGGCGAAGTGGCCGAGGTCGGCGCGGAAGTGCAAGGCGTCAAAGTCGGCGACCGCGTGATGTGCGCCACCCGCGGCACCTATGCCCAATACACCGTTGCCGATTGGGGCCGCGTCTCGATCATTCCCGCGAACAACATGAGCTGGGAGCAGGCCGCGACCTACCCCAGCGCGCTCGGCACCATGCACGACGCGATCGTCACCAATGCGCGACTGCAGCCGGGCGAAAGCGTCCTCATCCAAGGTGCGAGCTCCGGCGTCGGCATCATGGGCATGCAAATCGCCAAGCTCAAAGGCGCCAAGCTGGTCATCGGTACCTCGACCAACGACAGCCGCCGTGCCAAGCTCAAAGACCACGGCGCCGATCTCGCCATCGACACGCGAAAAGCCAACTGGTCGGAAGACGTGCTGAAAGCGACGGACGGCAAGGGCGTCAACGTCATCATCGACATGGTCTCGGCCTCGGTGGCGAACGAGAACATGAAGGCCTGCGCCGTTCTTGCTCGTATCGTCAATGTCGGTCGCCTCGGCGGCGGGCGCGGCGAGTTCGATTTCCAGATGCACGCCAATAAGCGCATCGCCTATATCGGCGTGACCCATCAGACGCGCTCGCCGGACGAGCTGCGCGCCGAAGTGCGCAACATGCGCGCCGATATCTGGGACGCGGTGACTGCGGGCAAACTAACGATCCCGATCGACCGCACCTTCAAGCTCGACGACGCCGAAGCGGCGCAGGCACATATGCGCACCAACGCCCATTTCGGCAAGATCGTGATGGTGGTGTAGGGTTCGTTCTTCTTTTCGTCATGCCCGGCCTTGTGCCGCGCATCCACGAGTTGCTTTAAGACGTGGATGGCCGGGACGAGCCCGGCCATGATGTTGAACCAACTGAAACGGGTAGGCTACTCCGCGGCCCCCGCGGCCTCGGCCGCTTCGGCCGCTTCGGCATCGAGCGCCGCCTGGCTTTTGCCGGAGGCGCGCGCGGTGCCCATGCAGAAGATGCTCGCGACCAAGATGACGGACGCGATGATCAGCACCCAATTGCCGTAGCCGTGATCGATGAGATAGCCGAAAGGCACCGGCGTCAGGGCGCTGCCGAGCGCCAAGCCCGAGCTGACGAAGCCGAAGACCTTGCCGATCTCGGATGGAGGCACCGCGTCTTTAAGCATAATATCGCGCGGCGTGCGGCTGCCACCGAGACCGAGGCCGGACAGGAACATCAACGCGATCGCCACCACGCCCGTTACCGGCGTAACGCCGACGATGAAGGTGAGGATCGACGACGCGCCGGTCAGACCGGCCACCATCATCAGCACATAGCGCTTGGAGCGATCAACCACCCAGCCACCGAAGATGATGCCGCTCATCGTGCCGACCATGTAGGCAGTGAGCCCGGCGGAGGCGAGCTCCAACGGAACGCCTTTCACCTGATGCAGGATGGTGATGAGCCAAGCCTGCACGCCGCTGCCTGCGGCCGAGCCGAGCAGATAGAAGAAGAAGAACAGGACCATCGTGCGATCGAAGATAAGATCGCTCAGCGTCATGTTCGCCGTCTTCTTTTTCTTCTGGCTGGCGACATCGCTGATGATGCTGCTCTGCCAGACGATCGCCGCCGCGACCGGCACGCTGACGAGGCCGACGGTGATCAGCGCCTCGCGCCACCCGAAGAAGCTCGCGAGCACGGCGACGACCGGCGGCGCCAGTGCGAAGCCGGCATTGCCGGTGAAAGTATGGATTGCGAAAGCCTGACCCATCTTCTCTTGGCGGATCGAGGCCGAGAGGATGGTGTAATCGGCCGGGTGGTAGACCGCGTTGGCGAGGCCGGAGACACCGGCCAGCACCAGGATCTGCCAATAGGCGGTGGCAAGGCCCATCAGCGACACTGCTATTCCCATCACCAGCGTATTGATGACGAGGAAGCGCCGCGCGCCGAAACGATCGACCAGGAAGCCATAGGGCGTCTGCATGATTGCGCCCATCGCCGACATCACCACCGGCACGAGGCCGAGCTCGGCATAGCTGACGTCGAAATCCTTCTGAATGAACAGAAAGAGCGGCGGCAGGGTGAGGATGTAGAAATGCGATAGGAAATGCCCGTTGCCGATGAGAATGTTGACACGGGCGTCGCGCGAGATCATGGCCGAATTCTGCGCCAGGGTTCAGCTTCGGTCAATGGCCAGCCCTCTCTTCATCGACGAAGGTTTGGTATGCTTGAGGATCATGGGAGGTAACGCATGAAATTCGCCCATTTCGCGCATGTCTGGGGCAAGAAGGGCATGACCCCTGCCCAGCGCTACGAGCAGCTTTGGCGCGAGCTCCAGCTCTGCGACGAGCTCGGCTTCGACTACGGTTTCTGCGTCGAGCATCACTTCAACCCGAATGAAAGCTGGATGTCGGCGCCGAGCCTCTACACCGTGGGCGCCGGCGCGCGCACCAAGCGCTTGCGCCTCGGCGGGATGGGCCACGTCGTACCGCTGCACCAATCGCTGCGCCTCGCCGAGGAGCTCGCCGTCGCCGATCAGATGCTCGGCGGCCGACTCGATATCGGCCTCGTGCCCGGCATCACCCCGCGCATCTTCGAGCCCTTCGGCGTCGATTTCGAGAGCCGCCGCGAGGTGACCTTGGAATTCGTCAAATTCCTGCGCGCGGCTTTCGCCGGTACGCCGAGTTTCACTTTCCACGGCAAGCATCACCACGCCGAGAATGTCGCCCTCGCCGTGCCGCCGCTGCAAAAACCCTGCCCGCCGCTGTGGATCGAGACTCGTGACAGTGCGACGCTCGAATTCTGTGCACGCGAAGGCATCAATGTCGGCTACTTCCTCATTGCGCCGCGCGAGGACAGCGCGCCGCGCTATCGCAAATTCCTCGACGATTGGAAGAAGGCTGGCCATGCCCACAAGCCGAACCTCGCCTATTCGACCGTCGTCTATGTCGACGAGACCGATGAGAAAGCGCTGAAGACCGCGCTCGCCGAGGCGGGCCAGGCCTATCGCGGCTTCCTACCCGATACCGACGATCCGGCGGAATTGAAGCGTTTCCAGCAGGAGCATGCGCAGCGCTATATCGAGCGCAAGGAATTCGGCGCCGCCGATATCGCGCTTCACCTGCTCGATCACGACTGGCTCCTGGCGCACGATCTTATTCTGATCGGCTCGCCCGATACGGTGGCGAAGAAGCTGAAGAAGATCGCGACGGAAGGCGTGTTCGACACTTTCTTCGGCGAGTTCAATTTCAGCAATCTCGCCGAGGCCGACGTGCTGCGATCGATCCGCCTGTTCGGCGAGAAGGTGATGCCGCAACTCCGCGACTATCAGCCGTTCTGATAAGCGCCCGCCCTGCACTGTTCACGTCATGGCCGGGCCGGCCCCGGCAAGCGGGAAATAACGCCGGCTCACTGATCCTTATAGACCAGGGCTTCCTTCGCCTTGGCGACGACATTCGGCGGTAGGGCGTATACCTTCGCCACCAGCGCCTGTACGTCCTCACCCGAGATCGGCTGGATATCGAGGCGTTGCTTCTTGGCGTCGGCGAGCAAATCCTTGTCGGCGAGCGCCGCCATGAAGGCCTTGCGTAGCGCATCGACGCGCTCCTTCGGCACGCTCGGCGGCATCACGAACGGCCGGCCGAAGATTTCCTGGCTATAGGCGAGTTCCATCACCTCGCGCTGCTCGTCGCTCTTGGCGAAGCTGTAGACCAGCGGGATATGCAGCGAATCGAGCAACGGATGCCCCTTGTTGGTCTCCTGCGCGATGACCTTGTACTGGCCGCTGGTCTGCCAATCGGGATGCTCCACCTCGATGCTGGAGACGCCGACACCGCAATTCCCCTGCGCCTCGCCTTGCTCGACCGCGAGGCTGATCTCGCGCGAGCCGGGATAGCCGCGCACGACATGCCATTGGGCGCCGAGGAGATTGTTCTCGAGCGCCGGCATGTCGACGGTCGACCCGCCGGCCGCACTCGCCGCCAGCGTAACCTTCGTCTTGAAGACATCGGCATAAGTCTTGACGGGCGCATCGGCGCGCATGATGCAGACAAACGTCTCGACATTGGCGCTGCCCATATAGAGGAGCTTCGACGGATCGTCCTGGACCTGCTGCGTGCCGATCAGCGGATCGAGCACGGCGCCGGGAAAGATGATGCCGAATTCCGTTCCGTCCTTCGGCGCGACCGCATAGAGGTAGCCGGCAAGACGATTGCCGCCGGCGCCCGGCATATTCTGCGGCAGGATCGTTGGATTGCCCGGAATGTATTTGCCGATGTATTGCGCCAAGAGCCGGCCGTAGCTGTCGTAGCCGCCCCCCGGGGTCGACGCGACGTAGAGCTTGAGCTGCTTGCCCTTATAGAATTGCGCAACTGCATCCTGGGCGTAGGCCGGCTGCGCGACCGCAAGCGGCAACAAAGCTATCAAGCCGGAGATAAAGCGGCGCATCGACCCTCCCTCACCATCCTGGCGGCGCCTTCGCGGCGCTCGCACGATCTCGAACTGGTGCCGGTGAAGGGACTTGAACCCCCACTCCCTTGCGAGAAACGGATTTTGAGTCCGTCGCGTCTACCATTCCGCCACACCGGCACCGGCGTTTTCTATAGCTGGCATGCGTGCGCACGCCAAGCCTTCGGTCGCCGAGCCTTGCGGCCCACCGTCGCTGCCTCTAAAGCAGCGCGATGACCTTCCGCTATTTCGAAGATTTCCGCGTCGGCGAGAAGACCGATCTCGGCCGCTACCCTGTCACCGAGCCCGAGATTCTCGCTTTCGCGCGCCAATACGATCCCCAGCGCATGCATACCGATCGCGACTTCGCCGCTCGTACCTCGTTCGGCGGGCTGATCGCCAGCGGCTGGCATAGCTGCGCCATGTTCATGCGCTTGCTGGTCGATGCGATGCTGATGGAATCGAGCGCCATCGCCTCGCCCGGCGTCGACAGCATCCGTTGGATCAGGCCGGTGCGCGCCGGCGATGTGCTGCGCGCCGAGGCCGAAGTGATCGAGATCGCGCCGTCGCACAGTCGGCGTGATCGCGGCCTCGTGAAACACGATTGTAAAGTGTTCAATCAGCAGGACGAGTTGGTGATGACCCTGCGCACGCTTGCGCTCTTCGGCCGCCGGCCTCCATCCGGGACCTTGCCCGGACCCGGCGCGGCGAGCTAGAGCCCTCCGTCACCGCGGAAGGAACCGCGTCTCGTGCTCGAAACCCTCATCGGCGCTCTTTCGGCTTGGATCGTCGCCATCATCTCCTCGATCGGCTATCTGGGCATCGCCCTGTTGATGGCGATCGAATCGGCCTGCATTCCGCTGCCCTCCGAGATCATCATGCCGTTCTCCGGCTATCTCGTCTCGACCGGACGTTTCGATCTTTTCCTTGTCGCGACCGCCGGCGCAATCGGCTGCAATATCGGCTCGAGCATCGCCTATGCCGTCGGCTATTACGGCGGCCGGCCGCTGGTCGAGAAATGGGGCAGCTACATCCTCGTCAGCCGGCGCGATCTTGATCTCGTCGATCGCTTCTTCGCGCGATTCGGCGCCATCACGGTCTTCGTCTGCCGCCTTCTGCCCGTCGTGCGAACGTTCATCGCCCTGCCTGCCGGCATCGCCCGTATGCCTCAGATGAAATTCCAGCTCTATACCTTCGCCGGCTCGTGGCCGTGGTGCTTTGCCCTCGCCTATGTCGGCGAGCAGCTCGGCGCCCGCTGGGACAGCGATCCCGAGCTGCGGGCGCTCTTCCACCGCTTCGACGCGGTGATCATCGGGGCGGCGCTCATTCTCGTCGCGTGGTACGTCGTGCGCCATTGGAAACATCGCTTGCGTGCAGGACAATAGGCATGACGATGCGATCTCCGCGTTTTCCCTTCATGCCCTTGCTCGTCACCAGCGCCGCGATCGTCGGCACGGCGCTGGGCTCGCAATATCTCGGTGGCCTCTCGCCTTGCGAGCTCTGTCTCTTGGAGCGCTGGCCCTATTACCTCACGATCGTCGCCACGGCTTTCGGCTTCGCCGCGCGCGGTCATAGCGCGCCGCGCTTTTTCGCGATGTGGCTGATCGTGTTGCTCTTCGCCGCCAGCACCTGCCTCGCGGCCTATCACGTCGCGGTCGAGCAGCATTGGATCGAAGGACCCACCGCCTGCACCGGCGGGCTTGGCCAAGCTTCGTCGCCCGATCAGTTGCTGCAGATGCTGCAAGCGCGGCAGCCGGTACAATGCGACGTCGTGCAGTGGTCGATGTTCGGCATCTCGCTCGCCGGCCTTAACCTTATCGCCTCGGTGCTGCTGCTTTTTTATGGCTTCGTGATGGCGCGGCGCGGAGACGTGTCGTGAAGCACCAATCATCATGAAAAGACTCCCGGGCGACACCAGCGCCGAGCGCGAAATCGCGCGTATCATCCGCGTCGACCACGCGGGCGAATACGGCGCCAAGCGCATCTATGAGGGGCAACTCGCCGTGCTCGACCGCCGCCGCACCGGCGCCGCCAAGAAAATCCGCCACATGGCCGAGCAGGAGCAGCGCCATCTCGACGCTTTCGAGAAGCTGGTGCTCGAGCGGCGCGTCCGGCCGACGGCGCTGTCGCCCGTCTGGCACGTCGCCGGCTTCGCGCTCGGCGCTGCCACCGCGCTGATGGGCGAGCGCGCGGCGATGGCTTGTACAGTTGCTGTCGAAGAAGTGATCGACGCACACTATCAGCGCCAGATCGACGCGCTCGGCGAGGACGAGCCGGCGCTCAAGCAAGCGCTTGAAGAATTCCGCGGCCAGGAGATCGAGCATCGCGACACGGCACGACAATCGGGCGGCGGCGACGCACCACCGCTGCTCTCGGCAGCGATCAAAGCGGGTTCGCGCCTTGCGATCTGGCTGTCGACACGAATCTGACGCACGGTCGCCCGCGGTTGACAGTGCCGGAGGCCAGCGGCTTATTTAGCTGGCCTGGGCAATGCGCCAACAACCAGGAAGGGAACGAGGCTCCATGCCGCCGGATGACGTCAGTGACGCGCGCGCGCAGCAATCGCCCGCGGCGGTTGTCGCGGCGCTCGATGCTCGTGCCGAGCGCATTGCGACGCCGTGCGGCAACGGCAGCCTGATCTGGCGGCGCTGGGGCAACGGTCGCGCGCTGATCCTCCTCCATGGCGGCTACGGCTCCTGGACGCATTGGCTGCGGAATATCGAGCCCCTCGCCGCGCGCTACAGCGTGCTGGCTTGCGATCTGCCCGGCCTCGGCGACTCCGCCGACGCGCCGAAACCTTACAGCGCTGAGAGCTTGGCCGCGATCGTCGCAGAAGGGATCGCACGCGTCGCGCCAGACGAAAGCGTGGCGATGTGCGGCTTCTCCTTCGGCGCGGTGATCGGCGGGCATGTCGCGGCGCAAATGGGCACGACGATCGAATCTTTCCTGATGCTGGGCGCCGCGGGGCTTGGCGGAGAGCGCAGGCCGCTGGCGTTGACCCGCGTCGAGCCCGGCATGACGCTGGCACAGATCGCCGAGGTGCAGCGTGGCAATCTCATCAAGCTAATGTTCGGCAATGCAACGCGCGTCGACGAACTGGCCGTCCACCTCCAGAACGAGAATACGCGGCGCGGGCGGATGGACAGCCGGTCGATCGCCTTCACCGATACGCTGGTTCACACGCTGCCGAAAGCGAGTGCACGGCTCGGCGCGATTTGGGGCGAGCAGGACGCGACCGCGGCAGGCGCGATCGGGCAGAATTTCACCGTGCTACGCAAGCTGAAGCCCGGCATCTATTGCGACACCATCGCCGATGCCGGCCATTGGGCGCAATGGGAGCAGCCGGCGCTATTCGAGAAAAAACTGACGGCTTTCATCGAGGGTAAGGTATGAAATATTTGGTTCGTCTGACGGTCGCGGCACTCCTCGCTTTCACCTTTGTCGGCCGCGCATCGGCGCTCGATCACGTTAAGGTCAGCTATCCGAATCTCAACGGCTCGTACATCTACTTTTTCACCGCTGTCCAGAAGGGCTATTACAAGGACGAGGGTTTCGATCTTGACGTCGTCGAGACCGGCGGCGGCCCGGCAACCGCAGCGCTCGTCTCGGGCGATCTGGGCTTCAGTACCTCCGGCTCGTCGGCGATCAGCGCCATCCTCAAAGGCGCGAAGCTGAAAGTGCTGCTGGTCGGCGAGGATCGCCCCGATTGGCAGATTTGGTCGACCAAGCCCGAGATCAAAAGCTTCGACGACCTCAAAGGCCAGCAGATCGGCGTCGTCAGCCGCGGCGACACCGGGGAGATCGGCATCCGGTATTACCTCCTGAAGCGCGCCCTGCCTTCGGACTTCGTCGCCTTCACGCCGATGGGCTCGTCCCTCGGCACGCGTATGGCGATGGTGAAGAGCGGCTCGCTGCCGGCGGCGGTGCTCCATCCCGGGGACGTCGAAATCCTCAAAGGCGCGGGCGGGCTCGATAAGGGCAAGATGCTCGTCGATCTGCGTCAGGAAGTGCGTTCGACCTTCAACGGCCTCGCGACGTCGGATGCGCTGATCCAGAAAAACCCCGATCTCGTCGAGCGCTTCGTGCGCGCGACGCGCAAAGGCGTGATCTTCGCCCGCAACAACCGCGAGGAATCGATCCAGCGCTTCGCCGATTACATGAAGGCAAAACCCGAAGAGCTCGCCGGCGAATACGATCTCTTGCGCACCCTGATGGCGCTCGACGGCACGATCGCGCCGGATGTGCAGCAGAACGAGGTGAAGCTGCGCGGTGCAATGATGGACATGGCGGCCGACAAGGTCACGTCACCGGACAAAGTGTTCGATTTCAGTTTCGCGCAGAAGGCCAACGCCACGCTGGCGGAGCAAGGATGGAAGCCGAACCCGTGAGCAGCGAGCGATGAGCGACCACGCCGCATCTGCACCGATCGATACCGCGCCGAAGCCGCCGCGCGGCGCCTTGGCGCGCTGGTGGGACCGGCGCGGCTTCGTCAATTGCCTGCGCTGGGGCGCGATCATCGCTTTCCTCGGGGCTTGGGAAGGCGCCTCACTCGCCGGCTGGCTCGATCCGCTCTTCGCCTCGAGCCCTTCCCTCATCGTGGAAAAGCTCTGGGACATGGTGGCGGATGGCAGCATCTGGCCGCACGTCCTCGCGAGCGCCAATATCGCGGCGCTCGGCTTCGGCCTTTCGGTGCTGGTCGGCGTGCCGATGGGGCTGGCGATGGGCCGCTCGGTCGCGATCCGCTCGACGCTCGATCCCTTCACGACCGCGCTCAATGCTTCGCCGCAGGTTGCCTTCCTCCCGCTGCTCATCATCTGGCTCGGCATCGGCATCGCCTCGAAAGTAGCGCTCGTCTTCCTCGGCTCCTTTCTCATCATGGTGATCAATACGGAGGCTGGTGTCGCGCAAGTCGATCGCCGCTTGATCGAGACCGCGCGTTCCTTCATGGCGAACGAGCGGCAGATCATGATGAAGGTGATCCTGCCTTCCTCGATGCCTTACATCATCGCCGGCATGCGCCTCGGTGTCGGCCGCACGCTGGTGATGGTCGTCGTCGCCGAGATTTATGCCGCGACCAAAGGGCTCGGCTATCTCATCTTCCAGGCCGGCGGGCTTTATGACACGGCGCAGGTCTTCGTCGGCGTCGTCATCCTCGCCGGCGCCGGCATCGCGCTCAATTCCTTCCTCCGCTGGCTCGAGAAGCGCCTCGCGCCCTGGCAGCACGTAGAGAGCGAGTGACGCAAATCGCATGATCGAAGTTCGGGGCATCTCACACGGCTATCTCGCCACGGACGGCGTCAGCTATTTCCAGGCCCTCCAAGACGTGTCGCTGACGATCGAGAACGGCACCTTCGTCTCGTTTCTAGGGCCGTCGGGCTGCGGCAAGACCACGCTTCTACGCATCATCAACGGTCTCATCACGCCGACCCACGGCGAGATCCGCATCGCCGGCGAGCGAGTCACCGGCCCGAAGCCCGATCGCGCGATGGTATTCCAGGAATTCAATCTCCTGCCCTGGCGCACCGCGCGCGGCAATGTCGAATTCCCGCTCGAAGTCCAGGGCGTCTCCAAGGGCGAACGCGATCGTGTCGTCAGCCGCGTGCTGGCCCAGGTCGGTCTGGAGAAATTCGACAATTTCTATCCGCATCAGCTCTCGGGCGGCATGAAGCAGCGCGTCGGCCTGGCGCGCGCGCTCGGCGTCGGTCCGGCCTATCTGCTGATGGACGAGCCGTTCGGTGCGCTCGATCCGCAAATTCGCGAGATGATGCAGCTGGAGCTGATGAAACTCTGGGACAGCGACCGCAAGACCGTGGTATTCGTCACCCACAGCGTGGACGAGGCGGTCTTTCTGTCGGATCGCGTGATCATGTTCGGTACTTCGCCGGGGCGCATCGTCGCCGATCTCACCATCGACCTGCCGCGGCCGCGCTGGACCGACGACGAGGCGATCAAGACCAGCGCCAAATTCATTCAATACCGCAATGACATTTGGCGGCTGCTGAAACGCCAATTGAGCAGCATGCCGGCAATCTAAATTCAAAACGCTGCGCCGGCGCGTTTTTCGGGGAGGACAGCATGAACGATCCATTCGCTTTCGGCACGCGCTCGCGCCGCGATTTCATTACCGGCGTCGCCGCGGCCGCCGGCGCCACGATCCTGGCGCCGAATTTCATCGCGCCGAGCCTCGCCGCCGGCAAGGTGAAGCGTATCGACATGCATCATCACTTCCTGCCGCAGCACTACATGAAGGCGGAAGCCGAGCGATCGCATAACGAGCACGGCAATTCTGCGATGTTGTCCTGGACCGCGGAAGGCGATGTCGCGGCGCTCGACAAGGCCCAGGTCGATTTCGCCGTCGCGTCGATCTCGACGCCGGGCGTGTGGATTCCCGGCAATGTCGACCTGAGCCGCAGCCTGGCGCGCGAGTGGAACGAAGAGGCGGCCAAGACCGTGCAAGCCTTTCCCACGCGCTTTGGCTTCTTCGCACCGGTGCCGCTGCCCGATACCGACGGCACGCTCAAGGAAATCGATTATGCCTATGGCACACTGCATGCCGACGGCATCAATCTCCTCTCGAATTACGAGGGCAAGTGGCTCGGCGACCCGAGTTTCGCGCCGGTCATGGAAGAGCTCAACCGGCGCAAATCGCTGGTCTATGTCCATCCGACCTTCTCGCCTTGCTGCACCAACAATATGGTACCGGGGGTCGTCGCGCCGAGCCTCGAATTCCCCTTCGACACAGTGCGCACGATCGTCAGCCTCGTCACCTCGGGCACGACGACGAAATTCCCGGATATCCGCTTCATCTTCTCGCATGGCGGCGGCGCGATCACCGGGATCTACGGCCGGATCGCCGGCATGGCGAACATGCCCGCCTTCAAGGGAAAGTTCGGCGACATGCATCATGAGTTGTCGAAGCTCTATTACGATACCGCGAGCCTCAGCGCAGAGGTGACGCTGCCGGCGATATTGAAGATGATCCCGTCGACACAGCTCCTGCTCGGCAGCGATTACCCGCTCGCCGGCCCGCCGCCGACCGACGTGATGGTGGCGAAAGCGGTGAAGGAGTTCGAGGACATGCATCCCTCGGCGAAGTTGAAGCAGATGGTCGAGCACGACAACGCGGTGCGTCTACTGCCGCGTATCACAAGAATCTGAGAAACCGGAGAGATCAATGGCCGCCAAGAAGAAAGCCGCGAAAGCGAAGAAGAAGGTTGCGAAGAAAGCCGCCAAGAAAAAGACCGCGATAACGGCGCCGGCAATCCGCAAGCCGAAAGGCCGGATCGATCTGCATCACCATTTCCTGCCGCAAGACTATATGCGGGAGGAGAAGGAGCGCAGCAGCGCCACGCATGGCAACACCGACCTGCTGAGCTGGACGCCGGAGAAATCGATCGCCGAAATGGACAAGGCCGGCATCGCCTTCGCTTTTGCCTCCACCTCGACGCCGGGCGTCTGGTATGGCGACGTCGAGCTCGGCCGGCGCTTGGCACGCCAGTGGACCGATGCCGCGGTCGAAGCGATCGGGAAATATCCGAGCCGTTTCGGCCTCTTTGCGCCGCTGCCCCTGCCCGACACCGAGGGCAGCCTCGCGCAGATCGAATATGCGCTCGATCAGGTCGGCGCCGACGGGCTCGGCATGCTCGCCAATTTCGAGGGCAAGTGGCTTGGCGATCCGTCTTTCTGGCCGGTGATGGAAGAGCTCGATCGCCGTGAAGCGATCGTCTATGTCCACCCAACCTTCACGCCCTGCGTCCGTAACACCATCCCCAACGCGCAGATGCAGCTCGTCGAATTCCCCTTCGAGACGACGCGCACCATCGCCAATCTGGTCCTCAGCGGCACGACGACGAAATTCCCCAACATTCG
The DNA here is from genome assembly GCA_036490955.1 of Allostellaceae bacterium. Taxonomy (GTDB): domain Bacteria; phylum Pseudomonadota; class Alphaproteobacteria; order ATCC43930; family CGMCC-115725; genus CAIKMD01. Next base: position 13,110 of record DASXCX010000290.1, read on the forward strand.
CTGGATCTTCGCCCATAACGGCGGCGCGACACCGATGCTGATCGGGCGTCTCGAAGAACAGGATCACCGCCCCGTCGGACAGAATTTTCCTGCCGGCATGCGCGCCGAGCTGCGTAAATTCTATTACGACAACGCCAGCGCCTGGAACAGCTCGGCCATGGCCGCGCTGATGAACCTCGTGCCCAAGGATCACATGTTCTTCGGCAGCGATTATCCATTCCTCGCCGCGACCGAAGCCGTGCACAAATTCGATCGGCTGAAGCTCGACCCCGCCACGCGCACGGCGATCGAGCGCAACAACGCCTTCAAGCTGTTCCCGCGGCTGAAGGCGCTGAAGCTTTAGCGTCGACTCTTCTTTCTGATGGCGTCATGCCCGGCCTTGTGCCGGGCATCCACGTCACTAAGCCTTCGACAAAGACGTGGGCGGCCGGGACGAGCCCGGCCATGACGTTGAACAGGCGCACCACGTCGCAACTTGCACCGCCTTCGGCCCGTCGCCATATTAATAGCAACCAGCGCGAGCGCGGCCATGAGCGATTCCGACAGCAAGAAACCCGACACCCAACCCGCCGAGAGCAGCCCGATCCAGGTGTTCTCGAGCGAGCAGTCGATCCATGACGCGATGCGTCAGCAGATCGCCGAGATGCTGGCCAATTCCGATCTCACGGAAGAGCAGAAGCAGCAAATCTTCGTTTCGATGTCCTGCCCGTGCTGCGGCGGCAGCGGCGTCTCGCTGAGCATCAAGCTGAAGGACTGAGAGCTCTCTCTTTCTCGCTCCTCCCTCTCCGTCATGCCCGGACTTGTTCCGGGCATCTACGTCTTTTCTGCATGAGATGGCCGGGCCAAGCCCGGCCATGACAGCATTTGGATAGCAGTGCTTCGCACAGAAAAGGGCCCCAGCTTGCGCTGGGGCCCCAAACGTTACGGCAAAGACGCTGCTGTTATTCCGCCGCCGCGGGGGCTGCTTTCTTCAGCGCAGCGCGGCGTTTTTCGGTTGCCGCCTGGTCGACCGCGAAGCTCTTCGGATCGACCAC
>DASXCX010000291.1:0-6403 GCA_036490955.1 Allostellaceae bacterium
GGAGCAGGAATGGGGCGTGACCTACGCCGCGATCCGTCCCGCCGATGACGGCCGCGACTATTGGCGCGTCGGGCAATTCCTCTTCCCCTTCTGGTCGATCACGCCGTCCTCGCCGATCACCGATCGCGTCGGCATGCGCGCGTGGGTGCCGATGGACGACACGCATACGCTGGCCTTCCAGATCCGCCGCAAGGTGCCGGGCATGAAAGGCGTCGACGGCATGCCCTCGGGCGACAGCGACTACCTGCCTGACACGACCGGTTGGTACGGCCGCTATCGCCTCAAAGGGAATCCGCGCAACGACCACCTGCTCGACCGCGCGCGCCAGCGCAACGAGAATTACTCCGGCATCATCGGCATCACGCAGCAGGATCAGGCGATCACCGAAAGCATGGGACCGATCGCCAATCGCCACAAAGAACATCTCGCGCCGAGCGATCGGATGATTCAAGTTTCGCGCCGGCGCCTCATCGAGGCGGCGGCAAAGCTGCGCGATGAGGGCATAGCACCGCCGGGCGCGGCGAGGCCCCAAACCTACGCGGCAGTCGCCGGCGGCTTTTTCATCACCGCCGCCGGGCGCCACATCGCCGAGGCGTACGCCGAGCAGCTCGATAATTTCCGCGCCGCCAATCGCGACCTGCTCGCCGCCGCGGCAGAATAAGGAACATTGGGGATGATCGATAACGACACCGCGGCGCTCGGCGAAATACCCGCTGTGCGCACCACAACCGGCACGCTGACACAGCAATGGTATCTCGTCGGCGTGCTGACGGTGATTTATGTCCTCAACTACATCGATCGCGGCGCGCTCAACCTCATCGTCAATCCACTGAAAGAGGACCTGCATATCACCGACGTGCAGGTCAGCCTGCTGATCGGGCTTTCCTTCGCGGCGCTCTACAGCGTGCTTTGCATCCCGGCCGGCTATCTCTCCGACGTCATGAGCCGCAAGGTCCTGCTCGGCTCGGCGATCTGCTTTTGGTCTTGCGCCGCGACCGTGTGCGGCTTCGCCGGCAATTACGCGCAGCTTTTCGCCGGCCGCGTCGGTCTCGGCGTCGGCGAGGCGGTGCTGCCGCCGACAGCATATTCTTTATTACGCGACGGCGTCCGGCCGCAGCATCGGGCGCGGGCCTTCAGCTGCTATCACCTCGGTACCGGCGTCGGCACGGCGCTCGGTGCGCTGATCGGCGGCTCGCTCTTCGCCCTCGGCGTGGCCGGCGCGTTCGCGGGCATGCCGATTCTCTCGGGCTTGCGGCCCTGGCAGCTCGTGATCGCGGTGCCGGGACTTTGCGGCATCGTGATCTCGTATCTCGTCTTCACCTTGCGCGAGCCGCCGCGGCCGATGGCGGCGGGCGACAGCGCCAGTTTCGGCGAGATGTTCCGCTACGTCGCCGACAACCGGCGGCTCTATGCACCGCTTTTCCTCTCGATCGTCTTCGGCCCGATGGCGGTCTCGGCCTGGGGGGCGTGGCAGGCGGCGGCGATCGGCCGGATCTGGGGCTTGGCCGTCCCGGAAATCGGCCATACCACCGGGCTCTTGGCGCTCTGCGCCCTGCCTTTCGATGCGCTGATCATCGGCTTTCTCATGGATCGCGTCTCGCGCGGCGGCACGCGGCGCGACCGCACGATCTTCTTGGCGATCGGCATCGCCGCGTTGCAGCTCGTGCCGGCGCTGATGATCCTCTACGCACCATCGATCCCGCTGATGTGGGCCAGCTATGGCGCCTCGATGCTGCTGACCAACGCCAATGGCGTCGCCGGTACCTTGTCGCTTGCCCAGGTCACGCCCGGCCGGCTGATGGGCAAAGTCACATCCTTCTATTTCCTCATCGCCAATCTGCTCGGCCTGGCACTGGGACCAACCGTGACGGCGCTGGTCGCGGAATGGTTCTTCACCGGCAAGCTCGCCATCGTCGGCGCCATGACGTGGTGCTATCCGCTGCTGACCGGCCTCAACCTCCTCTGCCTGGCGATTTTCGCGTCGCGCTTGAAACACTGGCAGGCGGCTGCGGCATCCTGACGAAGCCGGGTCCGCGCCCTAGATTAAGGGCATGACAGGCGACACCAACCGCAACGCTTTGGGCAGCGAGACCAGCCCCTATCTTCTCCAGCATCGCGACAACCCGGTGCATTGGCAGGCTTGGGGGCCAGCGGCGCTCGCCGCCGCCAAGGCGCAGGACAGGCCGATCCTCCTCTCGGTCGGCTATGCCGCCTGCCATTGGTGCCATGTCATGGCGTCGGAGAGCTTCGAGAATCCCGCCATCGCCGCGGTGATGAACCAGCATTTCGTCAACATCAAAGTCGATCGCGAAGAGCGGCCGGATATCGACGCGATCTATATGCACGCGCTCCACATGATGGGCGAGCAGGGCGGCTGGCCGCTGACCATGTTCCTCACATCGGAGGGCGAGCCGTTCTGGGGCGGGACCTATTTTCCGCCGACCCCGCGCTACGGCCGGCCCGGTTTCCCGCAAGTCCTCGAAGCGATCGCCGAGGCCTATCGCAAGGACAAGGAGACGATCGGCAAGAACGTCGCGGCGTTGAAGCAAGGCCTGGCGCAACTCGCAGCGCCGCAAGCCGGGCAGGCGATCGATCTCGCCATGATCGATCAGGTCGCGATGCGGTTGACGCAGGAGATCGACGGCGTCCATGGCGGCATCGGCCAGGCGCCGAAATTCCCGCAAGGTCCGGTGCTCGAGTTGTTGTGGCGCGCCGGCACGCGTGGCAAACCCGCGTCGCGCGACGTCGTGCTGCTGACGCTCGACCATATCGCGCAAGGCGGCATTTACGATCATGTCGGCGGCGGCTTTGCGCGCTATTCGGTCGATGCGCGCTGGCTGGTCCCGCATTTCGAGAAGATGCTCTACGACAACGCGTTGCTGATCGAGCGCTATTGCGCCGCCTACCAGGCAACACAGAAGCCGCTTTATGCCGAGCGCGTCGCCGAGACGATCCAATGGCTCGAGCGCGAGATGCGTTTGCCCGACGGCGGCTTCGCCTCCAGCCTCGACGCCGATAGCGAGCATGTCGAAGGCAAATTCTATGTCTGGAGCGAGGCCGAGATCGACGCGGCCCTCGGTTCACACGCCGCGCGCTTCAAGGAATTCTACGACGTAACCGCGAGCGGCAATTGGGAAGAGCACAACATCCTCAACCGCCTCGATCATCTTGGCCGCGCCGATGACGCGACCGAGCGTGCGCTCGCCGAGGACAGAGCCAAGCTGCTTATCGCGCGCGCTCCGCGAGTGCGACCCGGTACCGACGATAAGGTGCTCGCCGATTGGAACGGGCTGATGATCGCGGCGCTGGTTGAAGCATCGCTGGTCTTCGATCGCCCCGATTGGCTCGATCTTGCGCGTGGTGCTTTCGATTTCATCGTCAGAGCGATGAGCGACCAGGATGGCCGCCTCTTCCATTCCTGGCGCGGCCGCGCCCAGCACCGCGCCATCCTCGACGATTACGCGAATATGAGCCGGGCCGGGCTCGCGCTCTACGAGGCGACCGGGGAGACGCGCTTCCTCGCGCAGGTTCAGACCTGGATCGCGCTCGCCAGCAAGCATTACGCCGATCCGCGCGGCGGTTTCTTCTTCACCGCCGACGACGCGGAAAGCCTCATCGCGCGGGCCAAGAACGCGCTCGACCAACCCAACCCCTCGGGCAACGGCACGCTCGCCGCGGTGCTGGCGCGGCTTTATTACCTTACCGGCGACGGAGATTATCGCACGGCGGCGCAGGCCACGCTCGATGCTTTCGCCGGCGCCGCGCGGCAGAATCTCTTCGGGCACACCACCTTGCTCAACGCGGCCGAGCTGCTGCTCAACGGCCTGCAAATCGTCATCGCCGGTGAGCGCGGCGCGGCTGACACCAGAGCGCTGCTCGCCGCCGCTTACCGCCGCGACCTGCCGAACCGCATCGTCAGCGTGGTCGCGCCGGGCGTGGCGCTGCCGGCGTCACATCCCGCCGCCGGCAAAAGCCAGATCGGCGGCAAGGCGACAGCTTATGTCTGCGAAGGCCCGGTCTGCTCGCTGCCGCTCGGCGATCCGGCCGCGCTCGACCAAGCGCTGGCCCCATGATTGGTCATGGGCTTGGATGACATGCCGCGCCTCTCCCTCGACAGCCCGCTGGGGCGGCTGACCGTCTTCGAGCAGGACGGCGCGATCACGGCTTTGGTCTGGGGCGATAAATCGGCGGGCCCGGCGACGCCGCTTCTGCAGAACGCCAAGCGCCAGCTCATCGCTTATTTCGAGCGCAAGCGGCACGATTTCGATCTGCCGCTTCTGCCCGAAGGCACCGAAGACGAGAAGCGCATCTGGGCAGCGATGGCCGCGATCCCTTACGGCGAGACGCGGAGCTACGGCGAGATCGGCCGCCTCCTCGATATCGAGCCGCGCGCGATCGGCCATGCCTGCGGCCGCAACCCGCTGCCGATCCTCTTGCCGTGCCACCGGGTCACCGGCGCCGACGGCAAGCTCGTCGGCTATTCCGGCAGCGGCGGCATCGAGACGAAACGCAAGCTCTTGCAGCTCGAGGGCGCGCTGCTGATTTGAAAACGCCGGTGCGTCGTCACTTGGTCGCTGCCTTGTAGTAGCTCAAATCGTAGAAATCGCGCGGATTGAGCTTCTTTTTCGGCTCGCCGTATTCGTTGCGCAGCTTCACGACGGTATCGACGCCGGCCGGGTCGAGCTTGGCCGTCGGCGAGCCGATGCCGCCTTTGCCGGCCGTGTCGCGATAAATATCGGCCGCTTGCTGCGCCGAGAGGCCATCCGTGTTCTTCATCAGCAGATCGACCGCCGCGGCTTTGTGCGAGGCGTCGAACAGCCATAGCGAGCTTTTGACATAGGCGCGGATGAAAGCGAGGAGGACGTCGCGATGCTGCGCCGCCCAGGCACGGCGCGCAAAACCGGCGCTGGCTTGATAATGCGGATAGAGCTTGCGCATATCGCCGAGATTGACCGCGCCTTTGGTCAGCGCGATCGCATCGAAGGGCCGGTTGAGCCCGGCGGCCTGCGCCTTGCCGCTGGTGATGGCATCGAGCCGTGCTTGCGACGAGCCGACAGCGAGAACGTTGTAATCGCCGGCCGCGAGTTTGTGCTTGGCGAGCGCGCTGTAGAGCACGAAGGCAAAACCGGTGTTCTTCGCATCGACCGCGAGCGTCTTTCCTTTCAGATCCTCGAGCTGCTTGATGTCGGGCGAGGCAATGAACTTCAGCGCCAGTTGCTCGCCGCCCATGAAGGCGAAGAGATCGGTCGGCTGCTGCACCTCGGCCGCGCCTTGGCCGGCATCATAAGCGATGACATTGTCGAGCGCGGTCAGGCCGAGATCGTATTTTCCGGCCATCGTGCCGTTGATCTGCTCGACCGAGCCGCGGACCGGATCGAGATGCACATCGAGCTTCTCGCGCGCGAAGAACCCTTCGTTCTGGCCGATCAGGAGCACCCAATTGGCGCCGGGGAAGTGGCTGACTTCGAGCTTGGTTTGCGCGCCATTGGTTTGAGCGAGGGCGGGCGCGGCGGCGAACATCGCGCCGGCGATCAGGGTCACGAGCGGTCTACGCATGAGAATCAACCCTCTTCACTTTACGGGGAGACTAGGCTTTTGCCAGCCGCGGGATCAGGCGCTTGGCGTTGCCGGCATGAATTGCGGCGAGATCCTTCGCCGAGACGCCACGCTGATCGAGCGCATCGAGCTGGTCATTGGCGAAATAGGGGAAATCGGTGCCGTAGGTGATATTCGTCATCGGCGCGAGCTTGGTCAGAGCCGCGAAAGAGGGCGCGGCGGTGACGTTGACCGTGTCGTAATAGAGGCGTTGAAGCTCGGCCATCACGCCATTCGGCGCAATGTCGTGCACGTTCTTCGCCGTCTTGAAGAACGCGTCCATGCGGCCGGCGATATAGGGCGTCGCGCCGCCGCCATAGGAGAACAGCCATTTGATGTCGCGGTAGCGCACCAGCGCGCCATTGGCGAGAAGGCTCAGCACCGCGCGCGTCATGTCGAAGGTCACTTCGCCGACCGCCGGATTGACGCCCGGCCCGACCTTCAGCGCGCCGCAGCAATCCGGAACCGGGCCGTGGAAGAATACGATCGCCTTGCGGCGGTTCAGCTCTTCCCATAGCGGGTTGTAATAGGGATCGCCGGGGTAGCGGCCATTGGCGCTCGACTGGATGCCGATGCCGTCGGCCTTCACCTGGTCGAGCGCGTATTCTGCCTCCTTCAGCGAGCTGTCAACATCGATCATGTTGAGCGGCGCGAACAGGCCGAAGCGGCCTTTGTGGTCGCTCGTCATCTTGGCCGCGAAATCGTCGCAAGCGTGGATGATGGCCGTCGCCTTCTGCGCGTCGAGGCCCCAGAACCCCTCGCGGATCGAGGCGAGCGACAGCATCGCGGTTTGCACGCCGCCGCGATC
>DASXCX010000292.1:0-8499 GCA_036490955.1 Allostellaceae bacterium
TCTTCCAACGCCGAGGAGATGCGCGTCAACTACGAGAACCGCATGGCGAGCAACGTCGAGCAACTGCTCGAGCGCTCGGTAGGCGCCGGCAAGGCCCGCGTCGACGTTCATGCCGAGATGAATTTCGACCGCATCACGACGAATTCGGAAAGCTACGATCCGGATGGCCAGGTCGTACGCTCGACTCAGACCGACAATCAATCCGACAGCAGCGGCAACGCCGCCGGCGCGGCGGTGTCGGTCTCGACCAACCTGCCGAACGGTCAGACCGCGCCGGCCAGCACCGACAACAAGCAAAGCAAGAGCAGCCACACGCAAGAGACGGTCAATTACGAGATCAGCAAGACCGTCAAGAACCAGATAAGCGATCAAGGCACGGTGAAACGCCTTTCGGTCGCCGTGCTGGTCGACGGCGCGACCACCGCGGGCGCCGATGGCAAGACGACCTACAAGCCGCGCTCGGCCGATGAACTGAAGCAGCTCACCACACTCGTGCGCTCGGCCGTTGGCTATGACGAGAAGCGCGGCGACACGGTCGAAGTCGTCAACATGCCCTTCGCCGGCGCCGAGGAACCGCCTGCCCCGCCCGTCGCGTGGAATCTCGTCGGCCTCGAGAAAGGCGACCTCCTCTATCTCGGCACGACCGCGGGCACCGCGCTGATCGGCCTCCTCATCTTGATGCTTGTGGTCAAACCGATGATCGGTCGCTTCCTCGAGACCGCGAAGAACCTCGGCGGCAACGCCATGCCGGCGCTCGCCGCCGCGGCCGGCGTCGGCGCGCCTGCCACCGCGCTCCCCGCACCGGCCGGCAACGCCGTCGCCCGCGCGCCGCTGCCGCCGCAAGGCGAGATGATCGATATCGGCCAGGTCGAAGGCCGGGTCGCGGCGTCGAGCATCAAGAAAATCGGCGAGATCGTCGACAAGCACCCGGAAGAAGCCGTCGCCATCGTTCGCAGCTGGATGTACCAGGACAATTAAGCGGAAAGGCGAAGGAAGATGCGCGTCCGTGAAGATTACCGCACGCTGAGTGGCGCCGAAAAAGCCGCGATCTTGATGCTCTCGCTCGGCGAAGAGCATTCCGCCCGGCTCTTCGCCTTGATGGACGATGAAGAGATCAAGGAAATCTCGGCATGCATGGCCAATCTCGGGACGGTTTCATCGACCATGGTCGAGAAGCTGTTCGTCGATTTCGCCGACCACATCTCGTCCACCGGATCGCTCGTCGGCACGCATGAGAGCACCGAGCGCCTGCTCGCCAAGGTTCTGGGGCCCGAGCGCGTCTCCGTGATCATGGAGGAAATCCGCGGCCCCGCCGGCCGCACCATGTGGGACAAGCTCGGCAATGTGAACGAGTCCGTTCTCGCCAATTATCTCAAGAACGAGTATCCGCAAACCGTCGCCGTCGTGCTCTCGAAGATCAAGTCGGATCACGCCGGCCGCGTGCTGACGCAGCTTCCCGAGAGCTTCGCGATGGAAGTGATCATGCGCATGTTGCGCATGGAAGCCGTCCAGAAAGAGGTCCTCGACGACGTCGAGCGGACGCTGCGCAATGAATTCTTCACCTCCCTCGCGCGCACCAACCGCCGGGACGCGCATGAATTGATCGCCGAAATCTTCAACAGCCTCGACCGCAATACCGAGACGCGCTTCATCGCCGCGCTCGAAGAGCGCAACCGCGACAGCGCCGATCGCATCAAAGGCCTCATGTTCACCTTCGAGGATCTGCAAAAGCTCGACAGCGGCGCCATCCAGGCGCTCATGCGCGCGGCCGAGAAGGAAAAGCTGCCCGTCGCCCTCAAAGGCGCCTCCGACCCGCTCAAGGATCTGTTCTTTTCGAACATGTCCGAGCGCGCTTCGAAGCTTCTCAAGGAAGAGATCGCGGCCATGGGTCCGGTGCGCCTCAAGGATGTCGAAGAGGCGCAGGCCTACCTCGTATCGGTCGCAAAGGATCTCGCGGCGCGCGGCGAGATCATCATCTCCGACGGCAGCGCCGAAGACGAGCTGGTGTATTGAGCTTAGCCATGGCGATGCCGCAGAAATTCACCTTCGACGTTTCCTTCGATCACCTCGGCACGCCGAGCGCGCGCTCGTTGGCCGAACGCCGCTTCACCCGCAACGAGCTCGAAGCGACGCGCCAGGCGGCGCTCGCCGAAGGCCATGCCTCCGGCGTCGCCGAAGCGGAGCAATCGGCGCAATCGCTCACCGCCGACGCGTTGGCGGAGATCGCACAACGCCTTGCCGCCCTGCTCGCGGCCCAGGACGCGGCCACGGTCGATACGCAACGCCGCGCGCTGGCGGCGATGCAGGCGATCGTCGCCAAGCTCGTCCCCGGCCTCGCCGCCAAAGACCCGCTCACCGAGGTCGAGGCCTTCGCGACCAAATGCCTTCACGAGGCGATCGACGAGCCGCGCGTCGTTCTCCGCGTGGCGCAAGAGGTCTATGAGCCACTGCGCGAGCGTCTCGACGCGCTCGCCAACGATGCCGGCTATGCCGGCCGCATCGTGCTGCTGGTCGACGATGCGATCGCTGCCGGCGACGCGCGCGTCGAATGGGCGGATGGCGGCGCCGAACGCAACCTCGCCGCTCAAAGCGGGGAGATCCACGAATTGCTGGAACGCCGCCGCGATCCGACAGCGACCCCCAACCCCGTTTCCGCGTGAGGAGTAGTAGAGAATGAGCGACAACCCGAACATGCCGCTGAACGAGCTCGAAGGCTCGGCCGATCCGCAAGCCGAGCAGAAGCCGCAAAGCGCCAAGGATCTGGAAGCGGTCTACGATATCCCGGTCCAGATCTCAGCCGTGCTCGGCCGCGCGAATATGCAGGTCAGCCAGCTCTTGAAGCTCGGCCGCGGCGCCGTCGTGGAGCTCGACCGCAAGGTGGGCGAAGCGATCGATATCTATGTCAATAACCGGCTCGTAGCGCGCGGCGAAGTCGTCGTCGTCGACGAGCGTCTCGGCGTGACCATGACGGAAATCGTCAAGGCCGATCGGTGATCGGCTCGTTTAGAGGGAAAGTATCATGCGCCTCCTGATTCTCGGCCCGCTCGACGGCCATTTCAGCACCGCCGGCAAGATCGCGCTCAATCGCGGCGCGACGGTCGCCCATGCCGACGATATCGATCATGGCCTCAGCGCCTTGCGCTCCGGCCAAGGCGCCGATCTGCTGATGATGGACGTGAAGCTCGATATCGCGCGAATGATCGAGAGCCTGAAGCAGGAGCGGATCGTCGTCCCGATCGTCGCGTGCGGCATCGGCAACGACGCCGACGCCGCCGTGCGGGCGATCAAGGCCGGCGCCAAGGAATACATCCCCCTGCCACCGGATGCCGAACTGATCGCCGCGGTGCTACAGGCGGTCTCGACCGACAGCCACGCCCTCATCTATCGCGATCCGGCGATGGAGCGCATCGTGCGCCTTGCCGATCAGGTCGCGCCTTCCGAGGCTTCGATCCTCGTCACCGGCGAGAGCGGTACCGGCAAGGAAGTGCTCGCGCGCTACATCCATCGCAAGAGCAAGCGCGCCAAGGCGCCTTTCATCTCGGTCAATTGCGCGGCGATCCCCGAGAACCTTCTCGAAAGCGAATTGTTCGGCCACGAGAAAGGCGCGTTCACCGGCGCGGTCGCCCGCCGCATCGGCAAATTCGAGGAAGCGAACGGCGGCACCTTGCTGCTCGACGAAATCAGCGAGATGCATACCCGCCTTCAGGCGAAATTGCTGCGCGCGATCCAGGAACGCGAAATCGACCGCGTCGGCGGCACGCAGCCGATCAAGGTCGACATCCGCCTGATCGCGACCTCCAACCGCGATCTCGAAGCCGAGGCGCGCGCCGGCAATTTCCGCGAGGATCTCTACTTCCGTCTCAATGTCGTCAACGTGCATGTCCTGCCGCTGCGCGAGCGGCCGCGCGATATCGAGATGCTGGCCGATTTCTTCGTCAAGAAATACGCCGAGATGAACGCGTTGCCGCAGCGCCGCCTCGCGCCCGCCTTGCGCGAGAAGCTGATCACCCATACGTGGCGCGGCAATGTCCGCGAACTCGAGAACGCGATGCACCGCGCCGTGCTCTTGGGCCATGGCGAAGAGATCGGACTGGATGCCCTCGCCCTGCCAAGCGCCAAGCCCGTCACCGACGCCGAGCAGAGCGCCGGCGGTGCCCGCGCCGGTCTCGTCGGCCGCACGGTTGCCGATGTCGAGCGCGATCTCATCCTCGAGACGCTGCAGCATTGCCTCGGCAATCGCACGCACGCCGCGAACATTCTCGGTATTTCGATCCGGACCTTGCGCAACAAGCTGCAGCAATATCGGCAGGAAGGCGTCGCCGTGCCGCTGCCGAGCGAGCCTGAGCGCATACCCGCTTGATGTCCCCTTATTGATGATCGGTTATGGCTGATATCACCGCCGCCCAAAGCCCAACGGACGTCATCGCCAAGATCGGCGCGTCGCTGAAACGCGGCGAGATCGCCCTGGCGCTCGGCGTCGTCGCGATCCTGTCGGTGCTCATCCTGCCGATGCCACCCTGGCTGCTCGATATCAGCCTGGCGCTGTCGATCACCTTCGCGGTGCTCATCCTGATGGTCGGCTTGTTCATCGAGCGGCCGCTGGAATTCTCCGCTTTCCCGACGGTGCTGCTGATCTCGACGATGCTGCGCCTCGCCCTCAATCTCGCCTCGACCAGGCTGATCCTCAGCAATGGCGGGACGGGCACATCCGCCGCGGGCCATGTCATTCAGGCTTTCGGCAATTTCGTGATGGGCGGCAATTTTGTCATCGGCGCGATCGTCTTCACGATCCTGGTGGTCGTGAATTTCGTCGTCATCACCAAGGGCTCGGGGCGCATCGCCGAAGTCGCCGCGCGTTTCAGCTTGGATTCGATGCCCGGCAAACAGATGGCGATCGACGCCGATCTCAGCGCCGGCCTCATCGACGAAACCAAGGCGCGCGCCCGCCGCAAGGACCTCGAGGACGAGAGCAACTTCTACGGCGCGATGGACGGCGCCTCGAAATTCGTGCGCGGCGACGCGGTCGCCGGCCTCGTCATCACCGCGATCAACGTGGTCGGCGGCATCTTTATCGGCGTCGCCCAGCACGGCCTCTCCTTCAACGAAGCCACGCACACTTTCACGCTGCTGAGCGTCGGCGACGGTCTCGTCTCGCAGATCCCGGCCCTCATCGTCTCGACCGCCGCCGGCATGCTGGTCTCCAAAGCCGGTATCAGCGGCTCGACCGACAAAGCCCTGTTCGGCCAGCTCGGCGCGCATCCTGCCGCGCTCGGCGTCGCCTCGTTCCTCGCATTCGTTCTGGCGCTTATTCCCGGCGTGCCGTTCGTCCCGTTCATGGCGCTCTCGCTGCTCGCGGGCGGCGCGGCTTACAAGGTCAACGAGAAGAAGGAAAACGTGAAAGCCGCCGCGGTCGAGGCCGAGAAAACCGCCGCCGAAACCGCCGCGCGCAAGGAAGAGCCGATCACCGCGGCGCTGCAGATCGACCAAATCCGTCTCGAACTCGGCTACGGGCTGTTGGCGCTAATCAACAGCGAACACGGCACGCGCCTCACCGATCAGGTCAAAGCGCTGCGCCGCACGCTGGCGCAAGAGATGGGCTTCATCATGCCCTCGGTGCGCATCCAGGATAACCTCCAGCTCCAGGCGAACAGCTATATCCTCCGCATCAAGGAGATCGAGGTCGGCCGCGGCGAGCTTCGCCCCAACATGCTGCTCGTCATGGACCCGCGCGGCGAGCCCATCGCCCTCAACGGCGAGAATACCACCGAGCCGACCTTCGGCCTGCCGGCACAATGGGTCTCGGAAGGCCTGCGCGAGGAAGCGCAGTTCCGCGGCTACACCGTCGTCGAGCCGCAGACCGTCATCACCACGCATCTTACCGAAGTGGTGAAGGACAATATGGCCGAGCTGCTCTCCTACTCGGAGACGCAGAAGCTTATCGACGAGCTCGACAAGCCGCACCAAAAGCTGGTCACCGACATGGTGCCGAGCCAGATCTCGATGGGCTCGGTCCAGCGTGTGCTGCAAAATTTACTCAACGAGCGCGTCTCGATCCGCGATCTGCCCACGATCCTCGAAGGCATCGCCGAGGCTTGCGGCTTCAGCCGCAACATCTCGGTCGTAACCGAGCATGTGCGCGCGCGGCTCGCGCGCCAGATCTCCGACGCCAACGCCAACGAGCAAGGCGTGATCTCGCTGCTGAGCCTCTCGCCGCAATGGGAGCAAGCCTTCGCCGAAGCGCTGACCGGCCAAGGCGAAGACCGCCATCTCAGCATGGCGCCGTCGAAGCTGCAGGAATTCATCGCCGCCGTGCGCAACAATTTCGAGCGCCTCGCCCAGCGCGGCGAAACGCCCGTGCTGCTGACCAGCCCGGCGGTCCGGCCCTATGTCCGCTCGATCATCGAGCGCTTCCGCGCGATGACGGTGGTGATGTCGCAGAACGAAATTCATCCGCGCGCGCGGATCAAGACGCTCGGCGCGATCTGAGCGGGTAACGAAAGATGCGCCTTCGCACCTTTACCGGACACTCCACCGCCGAAGCCATGGCCGCGGTGCGCGCCGCGCTCGGTCCCGATGCGGTAATCGTCTCGGCGCAGGATGATGGCAACGGCAACACTCGCGTGACCGCGGCGCTCGACGAACACGATCACGGCCCCGATATCCCCGCCGTCGATGCGGTGCTTGGCGAAGCGCTGGATTTCCACGGCGCGTCGTCGGTGATGCGCGCCTGGATCGTCAACAACGCACTGCAATCGGCGCTCGAGCAGCCCGCCGAGGCGCTGGCGTCCGGTCTTGGTCACAGCTTTCGCTTCGCGCCGATCACGGCGCAAGACAAGGCGATCCTGCTTGTCGGCGCGCCGGGCGCGGGCAAGACGGTCACGGCCGCCAAGCTTGCGACGCGCGACGTGCTCGCCGGCAAGCGTGTGCGCCTTATCTCGACCGACCTCGCACGCGCCGGCGGCGTCGCACAACTCGAAGCTTTCGCCAAGATTCTCGGCGTCCGTTTCGCGACCGCCGACAGTCCTGCCGCGCTCGATGCGCTGGTGGCGCTGGCGGATCCGAAAGAGCGGCTGATCATCGACACGGCCAGCGTCAATCCCTTCGGCAGCGGCGACCGCCGCGACTTGGCCGCGTTGATCGGCGGCACGAGCGCGCACCCGATGCTCGTTTTCGCCGCGGGCGCCGATGCCGCCGACGGCATCGAGCGCGCCGAGATTTTCGCCGACCTCGGCTGCAGCCGCGCGATCGTTACCCAAATCGATGCGGCGCGGCGCCTCGGCAGCGTGCTCGCGATGATCGAGGCCGCCAAGCTGAGCTTTGCCGAAGCCGGCATCGCCGCCGATATCGCCGACGGGCTGATGCCTTTTACGCCGGCTCTGCTGGCGCGATTGCTACTACCAAAGAGTTCGCCATGAGCAGTATCGATATCGACTCTCCGCCCGTCCCGACGCGCTCCGCCGCGACGCGCAACGTCATCGCGGTTGCCTCCGGCAAAGGCGGCGTCGGGAAAACCTGGTTCTCGATCACCTTGGCGCATGCGCTGGCGCAAGCCGGCCGCCGCACGCTGCTCTTCGACGGCGATCTCGGCCTTGCCAATGTCGACGTGCAACTTGCGCTGCAGCCGCACAGCGACATCGCCAGCATCATCGCCGGCGAGACGAAGCTCGCGGACGCCGTCATGCCCTTTGATGGCGGTGCTGCGCGCAACGGCTTCGACGTCATCGCCGGCCGCTCGGGCTCGGATCGGCTCGCCAATCTCGGCGCCGCACAGGTCGTCGCCCTGCGCAACGAGCTCCAGGCCTTCGCCCGCAACTACGACTGGGTCGTGCTCGATCTCGGCGCCGGCATCGAGCGCACGGTGCGGTTGATGGCGGCACATTCGCGCGCCTGTCTCGTTGTCACCACCGACGAGCCGACCGCGATCACCGACGCCTATGCCTATATCAAGATCACCGCGCAAGAGCGGTTGCCCGAAGGCATCCGCATCGTCGTGAACATGGCTTCCTCCACCGAGGAAGGCGAGCGCACTTATGCGACCTTGCTTCGCGCCTGCCGCGAATTCCTGAAGATCGAGCCACCTTTCGCCGGCATCGTCCATCGCGACGATCAGGTGAAAGAAACGATCCGCCGGCAAGCCTCGATCATAAAACGCTATCCCAACAGCGAGGCCGCGCGTGACGTCGATCAGATCGCGCGACGCCTCGATCGCGATCTGCGAGTCTGGTAATGGCCGAGTCCGTCGGCATCGGCGCACCGATCACGCCGACGGCGGGAATCGACCCTCGCGTCAATCCCAACGTCGCGGTAACGCCGGCGCAAAATCGCGGCGAAGACGCGCGCCCCGAGGCCGACGAAGAGCCGACACAACTCGGCCTCGGCACGGTCGTCGCCGCCGTGGTACGTCAGTCGGCCGGCGAGGGCCCGGCCGCCGGCGCGCAACTTTTGCTCCGCATCGTCGCGCCCACTGTCGCCGCGACCGCCCTATTGACCGGCACGGTT
>DASXCX010000293.1:0-3788 GCA_036490955.1 Allostellaceae bacterium
CCTATGCGACCGATACCGGCCAGCTTTTCATCGGTGACGGCGTAAGCGCGGGGGGCGTCAATATCGGTCTCAGTGCGATGATGCCCGGCTACGTCAGCGGTCGCTATTATTTCCCCGGCGCCACCAGCACCAACACCGCGGCTCTGACCGCGAATACCATCTACGCCGCACCGATCTGGATCCTGCAGAGGCAAAGCTTCACCAAGCTCGGTGTCGAAATCACGACTGCCGCGGGAACGAATGGACGGCTTGGCGTCTACAAATGGGCCAACGGTGTTCCGACTGCTTTGCTGCTCGACGCCGGCGCGATCAGCACGGCGACGACCGGCTATAAGGAGCTGACCGGTCTTGCGCTGACGCTGAATCCCGGCGTCTATGGCTTGGCCTTCCTTCCGGATGCCGCGGTTACCGTGCGCATCTGCAACAATCAGGGCTTTCAATATTTTGCCGCGTTGGTGCTCGGCGCGTCGGGCAGCAATCAGAGTTCCGAGCTGGGGGTCGACGCGCCGCAAAGTTTCGGCGCATTGCCGGCCACCTTTCCGACCGCCGGCCTCGCTTACAACCTCAACGGCTCGATCGCCACCGGGCTGCGGCTATGACCGCCGTCCGTGCCGGTCTTTTCGGCCTTTTCAGTGGCCTCGGCTTTGTCCGTCACTACACGGGAGTGCTGACGCCCCGCGGGGTAAAGAGCGTCGATAGCTATGCCCGCATCGCGTCGCCCGGTGCGCCATCGCCGACGACGGTCGCGGGCGGCGCGCTCGGCGCGCAGACGATCTTCACGAAGATCACCTACGTCTCGCCGAGCGGCGAGACCACGGCATCGGCCGAGGCCGGGCCGACGGCCGTCGCGGCGAATCATCTGTTGCAAGTGGCGTCGCCCGCGGCCGCCGGCAACGCGACGGGGTGGAACGTCTATTGCGCCGCGAGCACCGGGGCCGAGGTGCTGCAGAACGCCGGGCCGATCGCCATCGGCACGGCGTGGACCGAGCCCATAACCGGGCTCGTGACGGCGACGGGGTCGCCGCCCGCGGCGAACACGACGGGTTGGGATGTGTTCAATCTTTTCGTGCCGGATCCGGTGGCGAGTGCGAACTTCATCGCCGATCCCGTCGATACCGGCTTCAACGCCGAGCTGCGCGTTTTCCTCGCGGCAAGCTTCGGGCTGGGTTTCGGACAAAGCGGTACGCCGGCGCTTTCCTATGCGATCGATACCTGGCTAACGGGACAGAGCGATAGCGGCGCTTTCACCGCCTGGCCAAGCGCCGGCTATGTCGCCATGCGGTTTCTCCGCGCGCGTCTCTCTTATGCGCCGGCCCAAGGTTCGCTCGCCTATATCGGCGATTTCGTCCCGACGATCGACACCGCGCCGACGATCGAGACCGGCAATTCGCTGACCGTCGGCGCGGGCGGCACGACGATCGTTTTTCCCGCGGCGTTTCATACTGCGCCGCAGGTGATCGCGACTTGCATCAGCAATACGTCGCTGGTGGCGAGCGTTGCCGCCGTGAGCGCGACCGGCTGCACATTTCATGTATGGAACAGCAGCGGCGTCGATGTCGGCGGGGTGATCAATTACGAAGCGATAGGCGAATAGATGCCGAGCATTCTCGCGCGACTGAAAGCGGCGAATTGCCGTGTCGACGGGCTGCTCTTGGCGCCCGATGGCACGCCGAGTTTTGCGGCGACCCCCGCTTCCGGCGAATGGCGTGCAGCCGAGCAGGCGGCCGTTTGCGCGGCGCTCGGCCGCGCGCCGGCCGCGGTGGCACCGGCGCAGCGTGGCGCGGCGGGTGCCGCGGCGATCGAGCGCTGGCTCGATCAGACGGCACAGGCGCTGGGCTATAACAATTTCGTCACGGCGGTGAGTTACGCAGACTCATCGGTGGATCTCTGGCGCCGGCAAGCGCTGGCGCTCGCTTCATGGCGCGATGCGGTCTGGCAAGCGGCGATCGCGCTGCAGACCGAACCGGTGCGGCTTCCGGCAAGCGAAGCAGCGCTGATCGCCCTGTTACCGCAACCCGACATTCCCACAAGTTGAGGACCCGTCATGTCCGGAACCAATCCCGTCGGCGCCTGGGCGCTGCCCTTCAGCACGGGCGGCAGCGTCGACGATCCGACGAGCTACAAAGCCAAGCTCGACGCCGATTTCGCGGTGGCGCAGCGTGTCGCCGATGCCTTCGCGCCCAAGCCCGCCAGCCCGGCGGCGATGTCGGTCATCGTTGACGCCGGTTTCACCGTCGGCACAGGGCCCAGCGGCGTGCAAAGCGTGGTCGAGGTCGGCGCGCAAACCCTCACGATCGCCGCGGCACCGGGCGCGCCGAACAATCGTATCGATCTCGTGGTGCTCGACGAAGCAATCGGCACGGCCAGCGTCATCGCCGGAACCCCCGCCGGCACGCCGGTTGCGCCGGTGCTTGCCGCGGGCAAGAAGCAAATTGCGCAGATCGCCGTGCCGAACGGCACGACCAGCATTTCCAACGGCAATATCACCGATCTGCGCGCGGTGTGGCAGACGACGGTGCCGGGCGTGCGCTGGGCGATCGCCGGCGGCAGTGCGGATACGATCACCGCAAGCTTCTCGCCGGCCAACGCCACGCTCGCCGACGGGTTGGTCCTCGGCTTTCGCGCCACGGCCGCGAATGCGACGGCGACGCCGAGCTTCAACGCCGACGGCCTCGGCGCGAAGACGATCGCGAAGCAGGGCGGTGCGCCGCTCGCGCCGGGCGATATACCCGGTGCGCTCGCCGAATGCGTGATCCGCTACAACGCGGCGAATGCGCGGTGGGAGTTGCTCAATCCCGTCGCGTCGAGCTTCACGACCGGCGATGTGAAGACGACGCTCAAATCGGCCGCCGATGCCGGCTGGGTCATGATGAACGACGGCACGATCGGCGATGCAAGCTCCGGCGCGACGACGCGCGCGAATGCCGATACCCAGGCGCTCTTCACGCTGCTTTGGACGAACGTCTCGAACGCGAATTGTCCCGTGGCCGGCGGCCGCGGCGCCTCGGCCGCCGCCGATTTCGCCGCGCATAAGGCGATCGCGCTGCCGAAGACGCTCGGCCGCGCACTCGCCGCCGCGGGGGCGGGGACAGGCCTAACCTCGCGGAATCTGGGCGATACTATCGGAGCGGAAACGCACACGCTCACTGATGCCGAGCAGGCGAGTATGCCCGTTACGGCTAGTGGTTCTCTGAGCGGCGCGGTCATTCAGCTATACAATAATTCGGGTGCTACAACGATTGCTGCACCAGATAACATCGGCGATATCACGCAGCCGAATGGCACGCTCCCAGTTAGCGGATCGGTTTCCGTCTCCGGCACGGCTAGCGGCGGTGGCGGCTCTCACAACAATATGCAACCGACGAGCTTCCTAAATTTTATGATAAAACTCTAAGCCGCGCGTTTGCGAATCCAGAGTTGGTCCAGAGGTACGCCGTTAAGAGGTGCGACTTTGAGCGTGAAACAATTTACGAATGAGTCGATGGCGATCTTTGGCACAAGGAGAGGATTTTGTCCGAACTGCCAGAGATAGTCGTCACAAGCGATTAAGCCCCCGACGCGGCAGAGCCCGAATGCGAGAGTGAGGTCCGTCAGTACGTCGGCTGCTTGATGGCTTCCGTCAACGTAGATAAAATCGAAACTCTCCGCATGCTCTGGCAGCAATTTGGCGAGGGCATGGTTGGATCGGCTCTTAATCTTGTGGACTGCAACTTCCGGGCACTTCGCTTTGGCGATCGCGATGTTTCGGTCGAAACGTGCCTCGACAGCGCCCATTGCTGCGGGATCGT
>DASXCX010000294.1:0-6700 GCA_036490955.1 Allostellaceae bacterium
CGTCGCTCGGCGACGCGAAGACCGGCGAGGCGATCCAGTTCGAGCGCCAAGGCTATTTTGCCGCCGATCCGGACGGGGCGCCCGGCAAACCGGTCTTCAACCGCACCATCGGCCTGCGCGACAGCTACGCGAAGGCGTAGTCCACTTCTTTTCGTCAGAACGGCTTATCGCCCTTGATCGTCACCCGGTGCATGGTGCGGCGCTGGGGGTAGTAGTCGTTGGCGGCGTAATGCTGCAGCGGGCGATTGTCCCAGAACACCATCGAGTTCGACTCCCAGTGAAAGCGGAACTGGAATTCGGGAATGCGCGATTGAGCGTAGAGGAAATCGAGTAGCGCGCGGCTTTCGTCCTCGCGCATGCCTTTGATGGCGAGGGTGAACTGCTCGTTGACGAAAAGCGCCTTGCGCTTGGTGATCGGATGGGTGCGCACCACCGGATGCGCCGGGTTCGGCAGCTCTTCTTCCATCTCGGCGAGCTTCGCATGCTTTTCGCGCGGGGGCAGGGCGTCGAATTTATGGCGGAAATTCTTGAAGTCGTGGATCGCCTCGAGGCCGGAGAGGAAATTCCGCATCTTGTCGGTGAGGCTTTCATAGGCCGCGACCATGTCGCACCAGAGCGTCTCGCCGCCGGTCTCGGGACGGGCGAGGCAGCGCAAGATCGAGCCCATGGGCGGCGCTGCGCGGAAGGTCTCGTCGGAATGCCAATGATCGGTCGAGAAGACCGGGTTGTCCTCGTGATTGTCGAGCACGACGACCTCGGGGAAATCGTCGAGATGTGGCACGAAGGGATGCACCGTCAACTCGCCGAAGAGCCGCCCGAAATCGACATGCTGCGCCGGCGTCATCGCCGCGTCGCGGAAATAGATCACCGAATGCTGCATCAGGGCGTCGTAAATCTCGCCGGCGGTCAGGGCGTCGACCGGCTTGGAGAAATCGACGCCCTTCACCTCGGCGCCGATGGTCGCGCCGCGCGGGATGATCTCGATCGCGCTTTGCTTCTCCGCTTGCGGGCGTTTCGTCGTCAGCAACATGGGCGTTCTCCCTCGAGAGTGCCGGACTTCGCGCCATCGTAGTGCGCAGGCCGAACCCGGCAAGTCTTTGCCATTCCATCTAAAATAAGAGAAATACTCATG
The DNA here is from genome assembly GCA_036490955.1 of Allostellaceae bacterium. Lineage (GTDB taxonomy): Bacteria > Pseudomonadota > Alphaproteobacteria > ATCC43930 > CGMCC-115725 > CAIKMD01. Next base: position 1,133 of record DASXCX010000294.1, read on the forward strand.
CCCGGACTTGTTCCGGGCATCCACGTGTGTATTTTTCGTGCTCAATTCGTGGATGGCCCGGGGTTGAGCCGCGAAGAGCGGATCGACGCCCGGCCGTGACGGTAAGGAAGATCGTGCCGCTTTCCCTCTACAGCACGCTGAGCCGCAGCAAGGAAGTCTTTACGCCGATCGATCCGGGCAATGTCCGCATGTATGTATGCGGGCCCACGGTCTATGACCTCGCCCATATCGGCAATGCGCGCCCGGTCATCGTCTTCGATGTGCTCTACCGGCTGCTGCGCCATATTTATGGCGAGGGCCACGTCAAATACGTGCGCAACATCACCGATGTCGACGACAAGATCAACGCCGCCGCCAAGGCCAAAGGCGAGAGCATCCGCGAATTGACCGAGCGCACGGCGAAGATCTTCCACGAGGACGTCGCGGCGCTGCTCTGCCTGCCGCCCGACGTCGAGCCGCGCGCCACCGAGCACATCGCGCCGATGATCGAGATGATCGAGCGCCTGATCGCGGGCAATTACGCCTATGCCGCCGATGGCCATGTGCTCTTCGCCGTCGGCAGCGACAAGGAGTACGGCAAGCTGTCGCGCCGCAATCGCGACGAGATGATCGCCGGCGCGCGCGTCGAGGTGGCACCCTATAAGCGCGACGCTGCCGATTTCGTGCTGTGGAAGCCGTCATCCGACGATCTGCCCGGCTGGGATTCGCCCTGGGGCCGCGGCCGGCCGGGCTGGCATATCGAATGCTCGGCGATGAGCGAGATGCATCTCGGCGAGAGCTTCGACATCCATGGCGGCGGCCTCGATCTCATTTTTCCGCACCACGAGAACGAGATCGCGCAAAGCGAATGCGCGCATGGCGGCAAAAGCTTCGCGAATTATTGGCTGCATAATGGCTTCGTCACCGTCGATGGCGCGAAGATGGCGAAGTCTGAAGGCAATTTCCGCACCATCCGCGACGTGCTGGCGGAAGCAGGAGGAGCAAGCAAGGGCGAAGCAGCGCGCTTTGCAATGTTGATGGGGCATTATCGGGATCCGCTCGATTGGACGAGCGAGCGGCTGGCGCAGGCCAAACAGGGGCTTGATCGCTTCTATCGCGCTCTGCGCGGCGCGGCAAAGCCGGCGGGGCACACAAAGTTGCCGGCGAAGGTCGAAGCGGCGCTTGATGACGACCTCAATACGCCGCTCGCTATCGCGGCGCTCTATGAGCTGGTTGCCGAAATTAATAAGGCGAGCGATCCGGGAGAGAAGGCGCGACTCCAGGGCGAGTTGATCGCCAGCGGTGCGGTGCTTGGTCTGTTACAGCAGGATGCCGAAGTGTGGTTGGGGCACGACATACCTGTTTTTGGGTTATCCCAAGATGTTCCCCAGCGTCCCGCATGGTCGCCCGCGTATGGAATAACGATCACGGATACGCCGCTGCCGTTGAAGCAAGCCGAGGAGAACAAGTGGGTTGAGGATCAGATCGCCGCGCGTAACGCCGCGCGCAAAGCCAAGAACTTCGCCGAAGCCGACCGTATCCGCACGGAGCTCGCGCTTAAAGGCATCCTGCTCGAAGACGGCCCCGGCGGCACAACTTGGCGGCGCGCCGGATAAATAGGATGGGGCGCCAAGCGGTGCGTGCGAGCCTGTCATGATCGATTTCGATCTGCACGGCATTCTCTATCTCGTGGTTCGCGTTGCGATTGCCTTCGCGCTCGCGACGTTAATCGGTGCCGAGCGGCAATATCGCCAACGCAGCGCGGGTTTGCGTACCAATGTGCTGGTCGCGGTCGGCGCCGCGAGCTTCGTGCTGCTTGGCGAGCGGCTTGGCGGCGAAGCCGGCGCGACTCAGATCGCGGCTTATGTCGTCTCGGGTATCGGCTTTCTTGGCGCCGGCGTCATCATGAAGGAAGGCGCCAAGGTTTGGGGCCTCAATACCGCCGCGACCTTGTGGTGCTCGGCTGCCGTCGGCGCGCTTTGCGGCATCGGCATGGCGGTTGAGGCCGCGATCGTCACCATGGCGGTGCTGGCGGGCAACACGCTGCTGCGGCCGCTGGTCAATGCGATCAACCGCGCGCCGCTCGATGAGCGCACGTCGGAGGCCAATTACGAGGTCCGCGTCGTGGCGTCCATCGACACTGTCGACGAGGTGCGCGAGCTCTTGGCCGAAGAGCTCGAGCGCGCCAGCTATCCGTTCCGCGACATCGTGGCCGAAGAGCGCGAGGATGCTGTCGAGTTGATCGCGAGGCTCGTCAGCACCGCGGTCGAGCCGGCGGAACTGGATGCGGTGGTCAAGCAGCTCGAGGCCGTACCTGCGATCGAGCATGCGACTTGGACCTCGAGCGCGGCAGGCGAGGCGTAAGCGTTTCGAACCATCTTGGCGCGCGCCAGTTGACGCTCGGTGAGAGCAATTCTAGAGTAAGTCCATGGTGATGCAGGCTTTCCGGTCGCGAATTAGTTGACCGGCCCCGGATCGGGGCCGGGTGCGATCTGCCTTTGCCGTCCCCATCTTCTGGATTTTCGCGTCATGAACGCCCTGCCTTTCGATAGTCTTTCTCGCATCTGCCGTTTGGTTGCCGCCTCGGTGAGGGCGTCATGAGCGGCGAGCGCATCTATCTCTACGACACGACCCTGCGCGATGGCGCGCAGACGCAAGGCGTCGATTTCGGCGTGCCCGACAAGCTCGCGATTGCGCGCGAGCTCGATCTCCTCGGCATCGACTATGTCGAAGGCGGGTGGCCTGGCGCCAACCCGACCGACGACGCGTTCTTCGCGAAGCTGCCGAAGCTGGGCCATGCGCGCATCACGGCGTTCGGCATGACCCGGCGCAGCGGCCGCAGCGCCGCCAACGACCCGGGTCTTGCCGCGATCACCGGCAGCAACGCGCGTGTCGCTTGCCTCGTCGGCAAGACCTGGGATTTCCACGCCAAGGTCGCGCTCGGCGTATCGCTCGACGAGAATGTGTCGATGATCACGGATTCGGTGAAGCACGCCGCGTCGATGCTGGACGAGGTTGTCTTCGATGCCGAGCATTTCTTCGACGGCTACAAGGGAAATCCGCAATTCGCGCTCGATTGCATCAAGGCGGCGCATCGGGCGGGTGCGCGTTGGATCGTGCTCTGCGACACCAATGGCGGCTCGCTGCCGCATGAGGTCGAGCGCATCGTCGGCGACGTGACGAAGCAGATTCCGGGCGATCGCCTCGGCATCCATACCCATAACGACACCGAGAACGCGGTCGCGAATTCGCTCGCCGCGGTGCGTGCCGGCGCGCGCCAGGTGCAGGGCACGCTGAACGGTCTCGGCGAGCGTTGCGGCAACGCCAATCTCGTCGCGTTGATCCCGACTCTGATGCTGAAGCTGGGTTACAGTACCGGCGTCAGCGAGCAGGGGCTGGCGCGGCTGACGCATATCTCGCGCTTCCTCGACGAGCGGCTCAACCGGCCGCATGATCGCCACGCGGCCTATGTCGGCGAGAGCGCTTTCGCGCATAAGGGCGGGCTGCATGTCTCCGCGGTCGAGAAGGATCCGAAATCCTACGAGCACATCGATCCGGCGCTGGTCGGCAACGAGCGCCATATCCTTGTGTCGGATCAGGCCGGGCGCTCGAATATCCTGGCGCGGCTGCGCGAGATCGGCGTCGCCATCGATGCCAAACATCCAAAGCTGGATACGCTGCTCGATGAGGTGAAGACGCGCGAGTTCCAGGGCTACGCCTATGACGGCGCCGAGGCAAGCTTCGCGTTGCTGGCGCAGCGTATGCTCGGCGGTGTGCCGGATTACTTCGAGGTGCAGCGCTTTCGCGTCATGGACGAGCGGCGCTGGAATGCGAAGGGCGATCTCGTCACCGTCTCGGAAGCGACGGTTTACGGCGAGGTCGGTAACCGAGCTTTTACGGAGGTCGCCGAAAGCCATGACGGGCCGGTCGATGCGCTGGCGACGGCGTTGCGCAAGGCGCTGGTACCGGCTTTCCCGGAGCTGCAAGGCATCCAGCTCAGCGACTACAAGGTCCGCATCCTGACGCCGCAAGCGGGCACCGGCGCGGTGACGCGCGTGATGATCGAGAGCGCGGAGGAGGGGGGCGCGACCTGGTCGACGGTCGGCGTCTCGAGCGACATCATCAATGCCTCCTACAACGCGCTCCATGACAGCCTGACCTACAAACTCTGGCGCGCGCGGCGCGGCTAGGCATGGCCGGCACCGATCATCGCCGCACCGCGCTGGAGGGCGGACCCGCCATCATCCTGGTCGAGCCGCAGCTCGGCCAGAACATCGGCACCGCCGCGCGCGCGATGTATAATTGCGGCCTCACCGACATGCGCATCGTCAATCCGCGCGACGGCTGGCCCAACTCTCATGCGCAAGCCGCCGCGAGCGGCGCCGATATCGTGCTCGAGCGCGCCAAGCTCTTCGATACCGTCGAGCAGGCGATCGCCGATCTGAAGCATGTCTATGCCTCGACCGCGCGCGACCGCTACATGGTGAAGCGCATCGTCACGCCGCGCCAGGCAATGGCCGAGGTGCGCGGCTTCATCGGCGCGGCCGAGCCAAGCGGCATTCTATTCGGGCCCGAGCGGATGGGCCTCATCAACGAACATATTGCATTGGCCGACACGGTGTTGAGCGTGCCGCTCAACCCGGCATTCTCTTCGCTCAATCTCGCGCAGGCGGTGCTGCTGATCGGTTATGAGTGGTTCCAGCTCGGCGACGACACGCCGGCCGAGCAGCTCGCGCTCGGCCATTCGGTGCCGGCGGAGAAGGAACATCTCGTCCGTTTCTTCGAGCATCTCGAGGAAGAGCTCGACCGCAGCGGCTTCATGCGCGATCCGGAAAAGCGCCCATCGATGGTGCGCAATTTGCGCAATCTCTTCCAGCGTGCCGGCTGCACCGAGCAGGAGCTCCGCACGCTGCACGGCGTGGTGACGTCCTTCTGCGGCCCGCGCAAGCGCAAGGCGGCGGAGTGAGCATCGTGATCGACATCGGTTGTTGGGTCGGCGCGCCGCCGGTCCGGGCAGATTCCGACGCGCGAGCGAAAATCCCTTATTCGTGCTCTTTCTTCCGTTCGGCTTGTTCCGCAAGCCGCTCGTAGTCTGCCGCGACGGCGAGCATTTGCTGGCGGTTCGCTTCCGTGGCGAGGCCTTCCGCCAGGGTGCGCGCTTCATCGGCCATCCTGCGCCAGTGTTCGGCGGACCGCTTTTCCGGCTTATCGATCATCGTTCCTGTCATCCGTCGCTGCCGTCTTAATCGGCGAGCGCCGGCTTGGTTGCGCGCTATCTCCGGACGGGAATGCCGCGCGTTGCCGTCAGTGGATGAACCAGCTCCGCAGGTCCCAGAGGAAAAACGCAACCACCAGAAGTGAAACGATCCAGGACGCGGCCGGCACCGTGTGGCTGATCGTGCTTTCGGGCAGGACGAGGGCAAGGACGGCAGTGATGACAACCGAAACAACGAGCGCCGCGCTCAGCCAGCCATACCAGTACATCGCCGGCCCGAGCTCGGGCGTCGCTTTCGCCACGCCGGCGGCGAATTGCCCGACCTGCGGGTAGTAGCTGAAAGGGGCAAGGTTGAAGTGCATCATGGTCGCGTA
>DASXCX010000295.1:0-10406 GCA_036490955.1 Allostellaceae bacterium
CGGTCAGTTTCTGCTTCATCCCCTGGGCGTCACGGATCAAGAAAGGCGGCTCCTTGCCTTCCGCCATCTCTTCCATTGCACTCAGCAGGCAGCGACGCGCGCCGACGACGGCGCGATCGCCATGGCCAAGATGCTCTTTCGAGCGGTCGAAGATCGGGCCCATCGCCTCGGTCGCCCAATTATCATGCAGCCCGAAGGAATGGCCGAGACCGGCGTACCAGCCGTCTTTCATCTCCTTGCGGTCCTGCAGCCAGCGATTTTCCTGGTTACGCACCGGCAGCTTGTCGGGATGGCGCGGATCCCATTGCATCACCGCCTGATGGATCTCGGCAGGAAGGTCGATCTCTTTCTCGCGCTTGAAGATGAGCTGATACTTGAAATGATGCTCGTCGTCGATCGGCACGTGCCAGAGCGCCATATAGCCGTCACCGTCGCTGCTGCCGGCGACGACCGCGACATTCGGGCAGACGAAATTCGAGATGCGCAGATAGGCCTCGTTCCTGAGATCGCGCATCGCATAGATGCGCACGCCGTAATCGGTGCGCTCGATCTCCATGCGCGGCGTACCGAAGCGGAAGAATTCGTAGATCGGGCCGGCATTGCCTTCGCGCATGTTCTTGCGCGCGCCGGGCAAAGCGAGATGGAGATAGCTTAGGTGGTAGGGATCGATATCGCCTTCGAGACCTTGCAACCAGTTGCACCGCTCGCGCGAGCGCACGACGAAGCGATGACTGTCGGGCACTTGCAGGCATTCCCATTCCGGGAAAGCCGGCGGCTCGCCCTCGCCGAGATAGGCGAAGACCATGCCGCCGCGCACCTCGACAGGATAGGACCTCTGCTTGATCATGCGGCAGAAATCCTTGCCCGGCGGCTCGGCCGGCTGCTGCAGGCACTGGCCGTTCACGTCGAACACCCAGCCGTGATAGATGCAGCGCAACCCGCCGTCTTCGAGGCGGCCATAAGAGAGATCAGCGCCGCGATGGGGGCAGTGGAGATCGAGCAGGCCGACGCGGTTCTTCTCGTCCTTGAAGAGTACGAATTTCTGATGCAGCGCGGCGATCTCGAGCGGCGCGTCGTCGGGAATGTCGGAGAGCATTGCGACCGGCTGCCAGTAGCGGCGGAACAGCTTGCCGAGCGGCGTATCCGGTCCGGCGCGCGTCACCAGCTCGTTTTGCTCTTTGGTCAGCATTTCCCCGCTCCTTGGCTTTCAACCGTCGGCCATAGCTCTCGGCTGCCATACAGTTTACCGTCTCCGCTACCTGACGAAAAGCGAATGGGCACAGCGGATAGCTGAAAGCCGGCACCTACCCTTTCAGCATCTGCTCGTAATCGGCGCCCATGACCTGGCTCATCGGGTTGCCTTCGCGCGCCGCCTTGGCCATCAACCCCTCGCGCGCGGCGATCTTCTCGGCCTCGCCGACGACCTTCTCGAGCTGTGCCGCCGGGATGAAGGTGACGGCGCTGCCATCCGCCAACACATAATCGCCATCCGCCACCGTCACCTCGCCGACCGTGACCGGTTGGCCGGTCGCGACCTCGATGATGCGACCGCGCGCCGTCCGCGCCGTGACCGAGCGGGCATAAACCGGGAAGCCGAGCTCCGTCGCCTCGTCGATATCGCGCGCCGGGCCCTCGACGATGACACCGGACACACCTTTCGTCTTGGCGCCGATCGAGAGGATGCCGCCCCAGCCGGCCGCATCGATGCCGCTCTTCTGCTCGACGACGATGACATCGCCGGCGTCCGAGGCTTCGATTGCGGTGGTGCAAAGGTGGTGCTTTGCGGTGCGGCCGTTGGCGGCCTCGAGCTTCACCGTGCGAACCCGGCCGGCGATGCGTTGTCGTACCGAGCGCGGACCGATGCCGGTGACGGCACTGGGAAGGTTCAGCCGGTCGAGCGCGTCGGAGACGGCGCAGGTGTCGATACGGCGGAGACGGTCGAGAAGAGAATCACTCATGGCTTACACCGGTGCGGCTGGGCCCGTATTGGGCAGGACGAAATGCGCAATCCACAGCGCGATAAGAAAAGCGACGATCGCCATGCCGATATAGTCGTAACGGTCGAAACGGCGCTTCGCCATGGCAGCCTCACTGATCATCGGACACGACATCGCCGATCAGATCCCAATTCTTGCCGTTGAAAGCCTGAAACTGCATCTGATGGATCAGTCGGTAATCCGTCGGCGTCGTCGTGATCGAGATGCCGGGCAGCATCATCGGCGGATGATACGCGGTGAGGCTCGCAGCGTGCTTCATGATGTTCTCGCGCGTGAGATCATTGCCGCAATCCTTGAGGATGGCCGCCAGCGTATCCGCGCTGTCGTAGCCTGCGGTCGCGAGCGCGGTGTCCGTCACCTCGGTATCGTATTGTTTCATCCAGGCAAGAAAATCCTTGGTCGCCTGATCGTCATTCGCCCAATGCGGGTCGTTGGCGTCCTTGATGAAGGTCGGAGTCATGGCGCCGACCGACTTGTCGAGCCCGGCCGGAGCGAGCGTGCCCTGGATCTGCGCGACGATGGACGGAATGATGATCTTCGGCTTCCACCCGGTATCATAGGCGCGTCGGATCGCTTGCGAGGTCGCTTTCGGTGTCGACAGCGAGACGAAAACCGTCGCACCCGAGCTCTGCAGCGTTGCGATCTGCGAATCAACCGTCGCATCGGAGATCTCATAAGAAACCGCCGAAGCGATATTGGCCTTGTCGCCGATCCCCTGCTTCACGCCCGCGAGGTATTCCTTACCGAGATCGTCGTTCTGATAAAGAATGGCGACTTTTGCGCTCGGCCAGCTCTGGACGACCTGTTTTCCGATGAGCACGCCCTCGGTCATCGTCGTGACCGAATTGCCGATCGTCCAGGGATGGTTCTTCGCGTCGTAGAAGGCGGAATTGCCAGTGGCGACGAGAAGTTGCGGAATTTTCTTATCGTTGAGATAGCCCTGGATCGCGAGCTGGGTCGGCGTACCGATCGAGCCGCCCATCAGCAGGACCCCATCCTGCTCGACCAGCTTCCGAGTCACCTCGACAGCTTTCGCCGGCGAATAAGTATCGTCCTGAGCGAGATACGTGATCTTACGGCCGTTGATCCCACCCTTCGCATTGACCATCGCGAAATAGGCGCCGACCGATTTGACCAGCTGGCCGGCGACCGAGGCCGGACCGCTGAACGGACCCGAGCCGCCGATCTTGATCTCGGTGTCGCTGGCGCCGGTATCGTATTTCTTTTGCGCCAGCGCCGGCCCCGCCGCGACGACAAGCGCCGTCGCGACAGCAAATCCGACAACCCATCCCCTGCTACGCATCGCGCTGCCCATCCCCCGTTTCTCGTTAGCTCCACAATTGCTTGCTGGCGATACGCGCACCTTCGACCATCGACTTGAACTTGCCCCAGCATATCGAGCCGTCGCCAACGCGCGAGCCGACGCCGCAATCCGAGCCGGCCATGACATTCTCGCGACCGACGAGCTTGGCGTAGCGGACCAAACGCTCGGCGATGAGCTCGGGGTGCTCGATGAGATCGGTGCAGTGCCCGATGACGCCGGGGATCAGCACCGCATCTTGCGGGAATTTCACATTCTCGAAGACGCGCCATTCATGCTCATGCGCTGGGTTCGACGCCTCGATCGAATAGGAGCTCGCCTTGACCGAAAGGATGATGTCGATGATGTGCTTCAGCCCAATATCATGCTTGTGCGGACCATGCGCACTGCCCCAACAGACATGCAGGCGAATCTTCTCGCGCGGAATGTCGCGCAGCGCATGGTTCAACGCCTCGACGCGCAGCGCGGCATATTTGCGGTAGTCCTCGACCGACATATTCGGATACATCTGCCAGCCATCGGGCAGATCGGGATTATCGAGCTGCAGCAGGAAGCCTGCATCCGTGATCGCCTTGTATTCGGTGTGCAGAGCATCGGCGATCGCGAAGAGAAATTCCTCTTGCGACTTGTAGTGATCGTTATTCAACCAATGCTCGATCGTGCCGGGTGTGATCGACGGCAGGAAAGCCTCCGGCACCGAGACGTTTTTTACCGCGGCAGCGAAGTTGTCGATGTCCGCCTTCAGCGCATCCGTGCCGGTGTATTCGATCTTGCCGCTGCAGAAGATGCGGCGGTTGGGGTGGCTGTCGGAGAAAGTGCCGAGGCCTTTGGCGAAATATCCCGGGAACTCGATCTCGTCGCGGCCGCTGATGTTGAGGCGCGGCGGGCCCTTACCCGGCTCGACGTCGCGCGTCGTGATACCGGAGAGACGCTCGCGAATATAGAAGGTGAAATTCGCCTTGCTGATCTCGCCGTCATTGATGCTGTCGATACCGAGTTCCGCTTGTTGGCGAACGACATCGGCGACGACGCCCTTCACCTTGCCGGCAAGGACATTGGCATCGACCGGCGCGCCAGCGGCACGCGCATAGAGCAGCTTGCTCACCTCTTCGGGACGCGGCAGCGTACCCGCGTGCGTCACCATGATTCGCTTTTCACTTTTAATCATCGTACTCCTCCCCCATTCCGCTCTTTGCTATGCGACGCGATTCGCGCCGTTATTGCCGAAGCCACACCGTGAATGCCGTCGGGCATCACGAACACACAGGCGATCAGGCAGCTTCCATAAAGCGCCCAAGGCACTGCCTTCGAAATCTCGCTGGCGTAGTCCGGCACCAGCCCGATGAAGACCGCGCCGTAGATCGCGCCGCTCACCGTGCCTGCCCCGCCGATCACGATACCGACCATCAGGCTGATCGAGAGCATGAAGGTGAAACTGTCCGGCGCGACGTATTGCGCGGCGTAGGCGCCAAGCGCGCCCGCCACTCCTGTATACATCGCGCTGACGCCGAATGTCTTGGTCTTAAGCAGCGAATTGTCGATGCCCATGGCCGCCGCCGCCGTTGGTTGATCGCGCACCGCCATCATGGCATCGCCCACCTTGCCCATGACAAGGTTGCGGCCGATAGCGAACATGCCCACGGCGACGAGCAGCGCTAAATAATAGAGAAACCGGTCCTGATCGATCGGCAGGCCAAAAGGCACCGCCGGCTTGGCGATCGACATGCCGAGCGTGCCTTTAGTCCACGGCTCGATCAGCTTGTATTTAAGGAGTTGCGGCATCGCGACGGCGAGCGCGAATGTCGCCAGCGCGAGATACGCGCCGCCGAGCCGCAGCGCCGGGAGACCGAAGAGGAAACCAATGACAAAACTCACCATGGCGGCGCAAGGCAGCGCGACCCAATAGGGTAAACCGAGCTCGGCCGTCACGATCGCGACCGTATAGGCGCCGACGGCATAGAAAGCGCTGTGGCCGATCGATATCTGTCCGTTATAGCCGGTGAGGATATTGAGCCCGAGCAGCGCAATCGCATCGATGACCATGGTCGTGATCTGAAAGATCCGATAGCTGCCAAAGAGCATCGGGGCGAAGAGCAGGACGAGAAGCAAAACACCGATCGCAAGCCGGCCGAAGCGACGCGAGGCCGCATCGCGCGATCCGGGCCGTGCGAGTGTCACCGCCATCGTTACACCCGCGCAAGCTTGCGTTGGCCGAAGAGGCCTTCGGGTTTCACGACCAGCGTGCCGACGATCAGCACGAGCGCGACGCTCATCCGCATCTCGGTGCCGATGACGTAAACGCCGAGTAGATTTTCGAGGATCGCGACGATGTACCCGCCGGCGACGGCGCCCCAGGGATTGTCGATGCCGCCGAGCAGCGCGCCGGCAAAACCGTAGACCAGCACGCTTGCCATCATGTTCGGCTCGAGGAACACGGTCGGCGCTACCATCATGCCGGCGATCGCGCCGGTCGCCGCCGCCATGCCCCAGCCCAACGCCGACATACGATCGACGCTGATGCCGACGAGCCGGCTAGAGACCGGATTTTCGGTGCTGCCGCGCATTGCCAGCCCGGCGCGCGTCAGCTGGAAGAAGCCGAATAGCGCGAGCATCAGCACGAAGGTGACCAGCATCGCGCCAAGATCGTGCGGCGTCTCATAGGGATTTTGCAGGAAGGTAAAGCTCTCGAACGGCGATTCGAAAGGCCGGGTATCGTAGCCCCAGATCCAGCCGGCGACACTGTTGCAGATCATGAAAAGGCCGAGGAACACCGTGACGAGCAGCATCTCGCGCCGTCCCGCCATCGGCCGAATCAGCACACGCTCCACCGCAACACCACCGACGAACGAGACGGCCAAAGTCAGGCAGAACGCCGCCCAGTAAGGAACGCCGCGATCGAGCAAGGACCAGGCGATGAAGGTCGAGAACATCGCCATCTCGCCCTGCGCGAAATTCACGTGGCCGGTCGAGCGATAAATCATCACCAGCGCGAGGGCGAGACTCGCATAGATGCCGCCACTCGAAACGCCGGTTGCGAGTTGATGTAAGAGTCCTTGCATTGCGACGAAAAACCCAAGCCCCGAGCAGATATAGCGGCGCGATTGCCGCGGCGAAAGTTGTTTAATCGCGCGCGCCGTGCGATGCGTCGATGCGCGCGACGAGCGACGTGGGCAGCGGGCCGGAGTCCGCCGCGACGCAGGCGGATTCGATCTGGCCAAGATCGGAGAATCCCACCAATGCGGTTGCGATGCCAGTGTTCGACAACGCGTAGCGCAGCGCAAGCGTTGGGAGATCGCTATCGGATTCTCGCGCGAGCGTTTGAAGCGCACGCGCCGGACGGCTCAACAGCGCACCGCCATCGAGGACCCGCAGCGCGATCGCGCCCATCCCGCTCTCGACCGCATGCTTGCCAAGCTGCGCATAATCGCGCAGGCTGGCCGGACAATGAGCGAAAGCGCTGGGATTGTTCAGGCTGTAATGCAGCAGCAGCGTCGCGAAGGCGCCGCTGTCGATCAGCTTTCTCACCGCCGCCGGCTCGCCGCCATAGGCGCAGCAGCCGAAATGCGCGACGAGACCGCGCGCCCGTAGCCGCTCCAGCGTCGGCACGACGCCGTCCTCCGCGAGCACATCGTCGACCGTGAGCATCGCACCCGTGCCGATATCGGCCTTGGTCGCACGCGCGGCCGCGACACGATTATGAAGTTGAACGAGGTCGAGGCGTTTGCCGCCGAGCCGTTCGATGCTGCCTTCGACCGAGCGCGTGATGGCGCCGGGAATATCGGCGAGATCCGACAATTCGAGCGCGACTTTGGTCGCGATGACCGGATTCGCATTCAGCGCGCGCAGCGTCTCGCCGAGATGCCGCTCCGAAAGCGTGTCCCCATAAACGGGAGCGGTATCGAAATAATCGACGCCGAGTTCGAGGGCGCGCGCCACGGCCTCATGCCGCGTTTTGGCGTCGCCGCGCACCATCAGCCCGGCGGTCGGGCCGCAACCGAAGCCGATCTCGGAAACGCTCAGACCGGTTCGGCCGAGCAGGCGCCGCTTCATGCGGCTTCGGCCACCGTCTTGCGGTCGAGCATGCTCGAGCGCGTCAGCAAGCCGTAAACCGCGATCCAGAGGTAACAGAGCGCCGGCACGAAGAGCGACGCCGCCAAGCCTAACGCGTCGGCAGCAAAGCCGGTGATGACCGGTACCACCGCGCCGCCGACGATCGCGAGGCAGAGGATACCCGAGCCTTGCGGCGTCTCGTCGCCGAGATTCTCGATCGCGAGCGCGAAGATGGTCGGAAACATGATTGAGTTGCAGAGTCCGACCGCGAGCACGGCGACGGCGGCTACCATACCGACAGAGACGCCCGAGATGCCGGCGAGCAGCGCCGCACCGCAAGCGCAGGCCGCGAGCACGCTGCCCGCCGCGATCCGCCGCATGACCACCGAGCCGATAAAGCGCCCGATCATCGCACCGCCCCAATAAAGGCTGATCAGGCGGCCGCCGGTAGCCGCATCGACGCCCAGCGTGCTGCTTTGCATCAAGTAGTTGATAAGAAGGCTGCCGATCGACACCTCGGCTCCGACATAAAGAAAGATCGACAACGCGCCCAAAGCGAGGCGCGGCTTTTTCAGCGGCGCGAAAGCAGCCTGCAAGCGTTCGGGCTTGTCGGGAAAAGATGCCACGGCGCGGCGCAACAGCCAGAAGCTCGCAGCGAGCACGATCAGCACGATGGCGATGCCGAGGAACGGCGTCTGCACCGCGTGTGCCTCGGCTTGACGATAGGCGTCGAGCAAGCCCGGCGACGCACCTTCGGGCGGCGGCGCGTTTGCGGCGAGGATGAACGTTGCGCCGACGAAAGGACCGACGAAGGTGCCGAAGGAATTGAAAGCCTGCGCCAAGGTCAGGCGGCTAGGCGAGGTTTCGCGCGAGCCGAGGATGGCGATCAACGGATTGGCCGCGACTTGCAGAATCGTGATGCCCGCCGCCATGACGAAGAGCGCGAGGAGAAAACCGCCGAAGACACCGAACGCGGCGGCAGGCGCGAAGAGTACGCAGCCAACCGCCATCAAGACGAGACCGATGATCGCACCATGGATGTAGCCGATACGCGCGATGAGCGCGCCGGCCGGCAGCGACACGACGAGGTAGGCAAGGAAAAACGAAAACTGAGTCAGCATCACCTCGGCATAGCTGAGCGAGAAGCTTGCCTTGAGCTTAGGGACGAGCGTGTCCACCAGCACGGTTGCGAAGCCCCAAATGAAGAACAGCGTCACCACCAGCGCGACCAGCGCGCGATGCGGCGGCGGCGATGGTGGATTTTCCGGCATTTCCCCAATCCCTTCGTTCGACTGTGGTCATAAGGAACGAACGTAAGCCACCGATTCAAGTGAATTTTGCTGACCCGCGAAAACCAATTCCCAGAAGCCGCCGGCGCCGCTAAAACAGGGCGCCGGGGATGTCGCACAAGCCGCTTTTTTCCCTAATCACCGTGCTATCGCTGATGGCGGCGAGCCTTTGCGCCAGCGCGGCCGAGGCGGATGACCGCCCGTGGATGAATCGCGGCATTTCGCCCGATGCCCGCGCGGATCTCGTCCTCGGGCAGATGACGAATGAAGAAAAGCTCGGCCTTGTCGTTGGCACGAGCCAACGACCCGCGGGCGAAAGCATCGGCGCCGCCGGCTACGTCGCGGGTGTGCCACGGCTTGGCATTCCGATGCTCAAGGAAAGCAACGCCGAGCTCGGCGTCGCTATCGTCCTGTCCGGCGACACGGTCCGCCACGAGGACGAAGGCACGGCTCTGCCCTCGGGTCTCGCTACCGCCGCGAGCTGGAATCCCGCGATCGCCCGCGCCAACGGCGCGATGATCGCCGAAGAGGCGCGACGCAAAGGCTTCAACGTGCTGCTCGCGGGCGCGGTCAATCTCGCGCGCGATCCGCGCACGGGTCGAAACTTCGAATATGCGGGCGAGGACCCGCTGCTCGCCGGCACAATGGCCGGCGCAGCGATCCGCGGTATCGAGGACAAGCACGTTATCTCCACCGTGAAGCACTTCGCGATCAACGACCAGGAAACCAATCGCACGCTGCTCGATGCGCGGATCGGCATGGCGGCGCTGCGCGAATCCGATTTGCTCGCTTTCGAGCTGGCGATCGAGCGCGGCCACCCCGGCGCGGTGATGTGCTCCTACAATCTGCTCGGCGGTATTCACGCTTGCGAGAATCCGACCTTGCTCGACAGCGTCCTGCGCCAGGATTGGCGCTTTCCCGGCTGGGTCATGTCGGATTGGGGGGCCGTGCATTCTACCAGCGAAGCGGCCGGTGCCGGACTCGATCAGGAATCCGGCGCTGATTGGGATCCGCGTGCCTATTTCGGCGAGCCTCTCGCCATCGCCGTCGCCGAAGGCACGGTTCCCACGGCGCGACTCAATACGATGGCGCATCACGTCCTACGCAGCATGTTCGCGAGCGGGGTGATCGACGACCCGCCGGCGCCGCAGGCGCTCGATGTCGATGCCGATGCGCGCGTTGCCCAGCATGCCGAGGAAGAGGGCATCGTGCTGCTGCGCAATGAAAAAAAGCTTCTCCCGCTTTCGCCCCATTTGCGCCGCATCGCGGTGATCGGCGGCCACGCCGATGTCGGCGTGTTGTCGGGCGGTGGCTCGTCGCAAGTCCTTCCGGTCGGCGGGCCGGGGCTACGCATCGAATTCGACGAGCATCGCGGTTCGATCCCCTACCCGATGATCTTCGATCCGTCATCGCCGGTGCGAGCGATCGCGGCGAAAGCACCGCACGCGCAGGTTACTTTCGCCGATGGCGAGGATGTCGATGCCGCCGCCCGTGCGGCCAAGGAAGCCGACGTCACGATTGTCTTTGCAACGGCGTGGGAGATCGAGGGACATGACGCGGAAAGCCTGTCGCTGCCGCGCGATCAGGATAAGCTCGTCGCCGCCGTCGCAGCCGCCAATCCGCGCACCATCGTCGTGCTCGAAACCGGAAATCCCGTTACAATGCCTTGGCGCGACCGAGCGGGCGCGATCGTCGAAGCATGGTATCCGGGCCAGCGCGGCGGCGAAGCGATCGCCAATGTGCTTTTCG
>DASXCX010000296.1:0-9418 GCA_036490955.1 Allostellaceae bacterium
GTCGACGATCACATCGGGATCGTCGTTCGGCAGATGACGCATCTCGAAGTCGAAGCGGCATTCGTTCGGCACGATGTTGACGGCGGTGCCGCCGGCGATGAGGCCGGTCTGCAGCGTCGTATAGGGCGGATCAAAAGCCAGATCGAAAGGGCCGCTCGCGCGCTTTTTTCGGGCGATGCCGTTGATATGAGTGACGACCGCGGCGGCGGCTTCGATCGCGTTGACGCCTTGATGCGTCAGCGAGGAATGCGCCTCGTGGCCGCGCACGTGGCAGCGCAGCCGGCGGCTCCCCTTATGCGCGACAACCGGCTTCATCAAGGTCGGTTCGCCGATGATGCAGAGCCGCGGCTTGACGGCCCGCGAGGCGAGGGCGTCGATCAGCGAGCGCACGCCGAGACAGCCGACCTCTTCGTCATAGGTAAGCGCAAGATGAATGGGCACGGCCAGCGCGCGGCTGACGAATTCCGGGACCTTCGCCAGCATGACCGCGATGAAGCTTTTCATATCGGCGCTGCCGCGCGCATAGAGCTTGCCGTCGCGCGGCTCGAGCTTGAACGGATCGCTCGCCCAATCCTGGCCGTCGACCGGCACGACGTCACTATGGCCGGAGAGCATGACGCCGCCGATATCGCTCGGGCCGATCGTCGCGAAGAGGTTAGCCTTGCGTCCCGTCGCGTCGAAAACCAACTCGCTTTTGATGTGCCAAACATCGAGATAGTCGCGCACGAAGTCGATCAAGGCGAGATTGCTCTCGCGGCTGGTAGTATCGAAAGCGACCAACCGCCCGATCATCTCGATGCTCGTCATGCGCCGATCCGCCATGACATCATTCTGACGTGACGTGAAGCGGCGCGCCAGAGCCGGAAAACCGCGCTAAGGTGTCGCTGCTGACGGAAGGGAGGGCATATGGCGGAAAAGAGTGCTGCATCGCAAGGCGTAACGGCGACGATCCTGGCGCAAGTCGATGCGCTGTTTGCCGCTCCACTGCCGGGGGATGTCGTCGAATGGGCGCGGCATGGCGTGCTCGATTGGCTGGGTGTCGCACTGGCGGGGGCCGAGGACGCGTTGACGCTGGCGCTGCGCGACGAGGCGCGCGAGGAAGGCGGCCGCGCGGTCGCGACGGTATTGTTTCACGGCGACAAGACGTCGCCGACGCTCGCGGCGCTGGTCAACGCGTCAATGGCCGATGCGCTCGATTTCTCCGACGCCAATCCCAACATGCACGGCCATACCACGCCGGCGATTGTCGCCGCGGCGCTGGCGCTCGCTGAAGCACAAGCCGCGAGCGGCCGTGCGTTGCTCGAGGCCATCGTGGCCGGGATCGAGACAGCGTGCCGCATCGGCCTGCTGGCGCATGGCCGGCTCCATCCCGGCGGCTTCCATCCGACCGGCACGACGGTGGTGTTCGGCGCGGCGGCCGCGGCGGCGCATCTCCTTGGCCTCGATGCGCGGCAGCGTGCCCATGCGCTTGGCCTCGCGGCGACGCAAGGCGCCGGACTCGTTGCTTCGGCCGGCTCGATGGCGAAGCCGTTTCATTCGGGCAAAGCGGCGATGAACGGGCTCTTGGCGGCAAGTCTCGCCGCGCGCGGCTTCACCGGCCGGCCGGATGCGATCGAAGCGCCGGGCGGATTCCTCTCTGCGCATGTGCGGGAGTGGAGCCCGGCACCGCTCGCTGGTTGCGACGGTCGGTTCCTGATCCGCGACACGAAATTCAAGGCCCACGCCGCCTGTGCGCTGACCCATAGCAGCATCGAGAACATGCTGACACTCATGCGCCGGCATGCCGTGACGCCGACGGCGATCGAGCGAATCGAGCTGCGCATTCCGAATTCGAGCATGGGTGTTTGCAACATCGCCGAGCCGACGACGAGCCTCGAAGCGAAATTCAGTCTCAAGACCGTCGCCGCGATGACGCTGCTGGGCGATGCGATGGGCGACATTCATGCCTACGCCGTCGAGCGTGTGACGCGCCCCGAGGTGAAGCGTCTCGCGGCGCGAATTTCCGTCACGGGGCACGATGCGCTCGACGGCGGCGACGCTGTCGCGATCGCCGAACTGACCGGTGGACGGACGATCAGGGAACGCTATGACAGCTACACCGCCGCGGTCGATCTCGCCGCGCAGCGCGGCGCGCTCGGTGATAAATTCCGCGCGTTGGTCGCGCCGATGCTGGGCGCGGTGCGCGCAGCGCGCTTGGAAGAGGCGATCTTCGCGCTCGATAGCGCCGGATCGGTCGCGCCGCTCGCCGGGCTGACAGCGAAAGCCTAGGCGGGCCGGGTCTCGGCCGAGGGCTCATAGGTCGCCTTCACCGCTGGCCGCGCCATGATGCGCTGATACCAATCGGCCGTTTTCGGATGGCTCGTCATCAGCTCGGGCCGAACCTCGCGGAAGGCGAAGACGTAAGGCAGGATGGCGATATCGGCGAGGGTGTACATATCGCCCGCGAGCCATGTCCCCTCGGCCAGCGCTGCCTCGCAGCGATCGAAGACGTAGTCCATCTTGCCGTACGCCTCTTCGAATTCCTTTTCCGAGAAGCCGTCGCCTTTGAGCGCTTGCAGCTTTAGCCGGTGGTCGATCAGCGGCGTCTCGGCAACCGCCTTGTCGAAATCGCCCTGCGTCATCTCTTTGAGCTGCGCCTGCTTGGTGCGGGTCCAGGTCGGGATACGCGTCGCCGGCAGGCCGTACTCGTCGGCCATCTTGCAAAAGACGCGCATCTTGGCGCGCGCCACCGGGTCCTGCGGCCGCAGCGGTTTGTCGGGAAAGACCTCGTCGAGATATTCGTTGATGACGCCGCTTTCGATGATCGCGGTGCCGTTATGGACGAGCGTTGGCACGAGCCCGTTCGGGTTGAGCTTGAGATAGGCGGGATCGTGATGCTCGAATTTGTTGAGCGCGAGGTAATGGCTTTTATAGGGCAGGCCCTTTTCCTTGAGGCAAAGCCGCGATTTTTTCGAGCAACTGCTAAGTCCGGCGTGATAGAGATCGAGTGTCTCGGCCATGCTTGCCTCCCATTGGTTCGATGCGAGTGTATAATCGCGGGGCGGGAAGAAAAAGCGGGCGCGGTCGGAAGGAAATATGCTCGAGCTTTATCACCATGGCACGTCGGTTTGCGCGGCGAAGGCGCGGATCATCCTTGCCGAGAAGGGTCTCGATTGGGTCAGTCGCTATGTCGACATCTTGAAAGGCGAGCAGTTCGCGCCCGACTATCTGAAGCTCAACCCCAAGCATGTCGTGCCGACATTGGTGCATGATGGCAACGTCGTTCGGGAATCGACGGTGATCGGCGAATATATCGACGATGCCTTTCCCGATCCCCCGCTCAAGCCGGATGCGGCGCTCGATCGCGTCACGATGCGGATATGGACGAAGCGGCTCGACGAGGAGCTTCACCCGGCGACGGGCATCGTCACCTATGCGATCTCGCATCGCCATGCCGTGATCGCCAATGGGCCGGCCGCGATCAAGGCTTGGGTCGAGAACGTGCCGCCGGCAGAGCAAGCGCGGCGTCGGCAGCGGCTCGAAGCCGGCATCGAGGATCCCGACGCCACGGCGGCGATGCGCGTCTATGACACGTTCCTCGGCGATATGGAGACGCAGCTTGCGCGCACGCCGTGGCTGGCCGGCAACCGCTTCTCGCTCGCGGAAGTCGGAGTCATTCCCTACATCAACCGCCTCGATATGCTAGCGCTCTCGGGACTCTGGACCGAGAAGCGGCCTCATCTCAGTGAGTGGTGGCAGCGGGTGAAGACGCGTCCGACTTTCGGGACGGCGCTGCTCAAATACGTGCCGCCGGGCTTGGGCGAGTTGATGGGAAAATACGGCAAGGAAGCCTGGCCCAAGGTCAAGGCGATCGTGCAATAGGAAGGATGCCGCGATGTTGGTGCTCTATCACAATGACATGTCGGTCTGCGCCCAGAAGGTGCGGCTCTGCCTCGCCGAGAAGGGCCTCGCCTATGAGGCGCGGCACATGAACCTCCGCGCCGGCGATCAGCAGCAGCCAGACTATCTGAAGCTCAATCCCAAGGGCGTGGTGCCGACCCTCGTCGACGATGATATCGTCGTGACCGAATCTGTCGTCATCAACGAATATATCGACGACGCGTTTCCGCGCCATCCGCTGAAGCCGAACGATCCCGCCGGCCGTGCCAAGATGCGCTGGTGGACGAAGCAGATCGACGACAGCATCTTCGCCGCGACCGGTACGGTCAGCATGAGCATCGCGTTCCATCACCAATATACGCCTGAGGTGTTGGCGGAACTGGTCCGCCAGCGCGGCGAGGCGTATCGCCGACGCTTCAACCTGCTACAGCAGGGCGTGAACAATCCGAATTTCCCCGATGCGATCAAGCGCCTCTACAAGATGGTCGTCGACATGAATGCGGCGCTCGAGCATGGGCCGTGGCTCTGCGGCGAGATGCTGACCCTGGCCGATATCGCGTTCGCGCCCTATCTGACGCGGCTCGATCATCTGAAGTTCTTGGGCTTTCTCGACAAGAACGCGCGCACCGCCCATTGGTATGAGCGGATGCGCAACCGCGCGAGCTATCGCACCGCGCTGGCGGCGCAGTTCAATCCGAAATACCTCCCGCTGATGGACGAGAAGGGGCGTGAGGCGTGGCCGCGCGTCAAGGAGTTCGTGGGGCTCGCCTAACATGACCGCCGCGGCGCCGCTCACGGGTATCCGCGCTTGCGTGTTCGACGCTTACGGTACGCTCTTCGATTTCGCCTCGGCAGCGCTGCGCTGCGCCGATGCTCTCGGCGACAAGGCCGGCGCGTTGACGCCGTTGTGGCGCGACAAGCAGCTTCACTACACTTGGCTACGCGCGGCGCAGAATCGCCATGCCGATTTCTGGCAGGTCACCGGCGATGCGCTCGATTTCTCGCTCGCGACGCTCGGCATCGCCGATAGGCAAGGCGCGTTGCGCCGCCGCCTGATGGATTGCTATTTGACGCTCGACGCTTTCCCGGAAGTGCCGGCCATGCTGCGGCGTCTCAAAGCCGCCGGCTTTGCGACGGCGATCCTTTCCAACGGCTCGCCGGCCATGCTCGCTGCTGCAGTCGGGCAAGCGGGCATCGGCGATGCGTTCGATCACGTGCTCTCCGTCGAAGAAGTCGGCGTCTTCAAGCCGGCACCCGCGGTCTATCGGCTGGCGGTCGATCGGCTCGGCGTCGCGAAATCGGCGATCGCGTTCCTATCGTCGAATGCTTGGGACATCCATGCCGCATCGGCCTTCGGGCTGCGCACCGTGTGGTGCAATCGCACCGGTCAGCAGCCTGAACGCTTGCCGGGCGCGCCGGATCGCGCGATTACGACGCTCGCGGAATTGCCGGCATTGCTTGGCGTCTAAGCCGGCACCGGCTCGAGCCGCTTCCGCTTCTTTTTGCTGCCGGGTTGGTCGTCGGTCAGCATCTGTGCCGTGCCGGCGATCAGGCCGATGACGACGCCGAACTGCCAGGCGTGATCGTATGAGCCGAAATGATCGTAGATCAGCCCGCCGCCCCACGCGCCGAGGAACGAGCCGACCTGATGCGTGAAGAACATGATACCTGAGAGCGTCGCGAGATAGCGCAACCCGAACATCTGGATGACGAGGCCTTGGGTCAGCGGGATGACGCCGAGCCACAGCATGCCCATGAACGCCGCGAAGATGAGGGTCGTCGTCGGCGTTGCCGGCGACATGAAATAGATCGCGATGAAGATCGAACGCAGCACATAAACGAGGCCCAAGAGGATGTGCTTCGGATATTTGCCGCCGAGCCAGCCGAGCAGGTAGCAGCCGCCGACATTGAAGATTGCGATCGTCGACAACGCCTCGGCGCCCAGCATCGGATCGGCGCCGCACAGCGCGAGATAGGTCGGCAGATGCGTCGTGAGGAAAATGAGCTGCAAGCCGCAAACGAAGATCGCGGTCGCCATGGTGATGTAGCCGCGGTGGTTGGCGGCGGCGCGCAGCACTTCGCGGAAAGTCTCGGGCGCGGCGCCGCCCTGTCCGGACGTCCGCTGATCGGCGACCCTGTCGACGCCGCCCGTCAGGAATGCCGCCGGCAGCATGATCGCGGCGAGGGCGATGAAGGCGTAGAGCGCGACGTGCCAGCCATGGCCGGCGATCAGCTTTTGCGCCATCGGCGCGACGAGGAATGTGCCGAAGGAGCCGATTCCCGCGACCATGCCGAGCGTCGCGCTGCGCCGTGCCGGCGAGACGACGCGCGAGGTCGCGGTGAGCGACAAATTGGAGGCCGTGCAGGAGAGCGATGTCCCGATCAACACGCCGATGCCGAGCAACAGCGAAAGCGGGCCAGTCGCAAACACGGTCACGACGAGGCCGGCGGCAAAACAGACACTGCCCAGCATCAGCATGATGCGCATGCCGAAACGATCGGCGATCGCGCCGACAAAGGGCTGGGTGATGCCCCAGATCATGTTCTGCAGGGCGAGCGCGAAAGTGAAATCGGAAACCGTGAGGCCGAGATCGCCCGTGATCGGCACCATGAAGAGGCCGAAGCTTTGCCGCATGCCCATGCCGAGACACATCAGCAGCGAGGCGGCGGCGACGATCGTTACGCTCTGCGCGCGAGTCGCGGGCAGGGCTGTTTCTTTGGCGTTCATCCGGTGCGTTCCGTTACAGATGTCATCGTTGCCGTCGCCGCAGCTTACATAATTGCCACGCGGTGAAGCAAATTACGGCCGTTTCGACACAATAGTGCCACCAATCGACTTCAAGAAATTTTTCCACACCGATTTGCTAAACTTGCCGAGGTTCTTAGCGGCGCGTCAGCCGTGCCGATGCAAATCTTTTCGCACGCCCACAATGTTGCAGGGGATGATGGGACGTGACAATCATGAAGTATGTTGTGCAGAAGAACTCGCCCAATGGCGAGCAGCAATGGCTTTGCCATGCGAAACCGACGCTGATCTGGAGCGATAAGCGCCACGCGATGATGTTCGAAACACGCGCTTTGGCGCAGATGGCCGCGCAAATAGCCGCCCGTTCCGATAATGCGCTCGAGGTCGTGTTCATACCGGACCCCGTGCGGTGGCAAGCGGCCTGATGGCGCCGGCGCGTCGACATAAGAAAATTCGCCAATGACCAGGTGGTAGGAAAAGCCGCGAAGCCGGTGGCGTGACGCGGGCGGCGAAAGACCATTTCCGCGCCGCGTCACGCCGCTTCGGAACCTGTCCAATCCGGCCACGGTTAAAGGCTTGATGTATGCCGAGCAGGAAACCCGAGACGAAAAAAGCGAAGCGCCGACGACGAAATCACGTTGGCCGCAAGATGAAGCGGCGCCGCCGCCCCCGCGACAGGACGATCAGCCGCCGAGCCCACGGCGCGTTTGGCTGCGGCGCGGACTGTACCTGCTGCTGCCGCTGGCCCTGCTCGTCGGTCTGATCTGGTATGTGCGCGGCGGCAAGGTCATGACGACCGACGACGCCTACGTTAACGCCGACAAAGTTGGCGTCTCGACCGATGTTTCTGGCCTCGTTAAAGAGGTCGATGTAGCGGAAAACGAGCAAGTGCAGGCGGGACAGGTGCTTTATCGCCTCGATCCGCTGCCTTTTCAGCTCGCTCTCGAGCGCGCGGATGCACAGCTCGGCAACGTTGCCAACGAGCTCAATGCGCTGAAGGCGAATTACAGCGATACCCAGGCGCAAATCGCCCAGGCACAAACCGACGCGGATTATTACGGCACCGAATACAATCGCCAGCAGAACCTCTTCAAATCGCATGTGACCAGCGAGGCGGCGGTTGACACCGCGCAGCGCAACTTGGTCAACGCGCGGCAAAAGCTCGACTCTGTCATGCATCAGCTTGCCGGTGTGGCCGCCAACTTGAGCGGCGATCCGGGGCGGCCGATCGAGCAGCAACCGCGTTATCGCGATACGTTGGCGCAACGCGACGAGGCGCAGCGCGAGTTCGATCATTCGGTGGTCAAGGCGCCGTTCGCTGGAACCGTAACCAACGTCTCGACGATTGCGCCCGGCAAGTATCTCCAAGCTTCAGCTACGGCGTTTTACCTCGTTGCGACCAACACGGTCTGGGTCGACGCTCAGCCGAAGGAGACCGAGCTTACGTGGGTGCACCCGGGTCAGCCCGCCATTATTACCGTCGATACCTACCCGAACACCCAATGGCGCGGCACGGTCGAGAGCGTGAGCCCGGCGGCCGCGCAAGAATTCTCGCTGCTGCCGCC
The DNA here is from genome assembly GCA_036490955.1 of Allostellaceae bacterium. Taxonomy (GTDB): domain Bacteria; phylum Pseudomonadota; class Alphaproteobacteria; order ATCC43930; family CGMCC-115725; genus CAIKMD01. The sequence continues at coordinate 8,191 of DASXCX010000296.1, forward strand.
GCAGAACACGAGCGGCAACTGGGTCAAGGTCGTGCAGCGCGTACCGATGCGCGTGCGCGTCGACGTCAGCGATCGGAGGTTGCCGCTGCTCCGCGCCGGCATGAGCGCCGAGGTTGCCATCGATACGGGCCACGCGCGGGGCTGGCCGCATTTCCTCACGGCGCTCTTCGGCGGCTCGAGTTCGGCCGGCGCGGCTTCGTGATCGGGCTTTGCGACGTCGTCGGCAAGGGGCGCAACCGTGCGGCGATCACGGCTTGCGTTGTCCTCGCAACGCTGATGCAGGTGCTCGACACCACGATCGCCAATGTCGCGCTGCCTTATATGCAGGGCAGCGTTTCGGCGAGCCAGGATGAGATTGCCTGGGTTCTGACTTCCTACATCGCAGCGGCCGCGATCATGACGCCGCCGACAGCTTTTTTCGCCAGCCGCTTCGGATTGAAAAATCTGTTCCTGGCTTCGGTCGCGGGCTTCACGGTCGCGTCTATGCTCTGCGGGTTGGCGACGTCGCTGACGACCGTCGTGCTGTTCCGGATACTGCAAGGTGCCTTCGGCGCGGCGCTCGTGCCGCTATCGCAATCCGTGCTGCTCGGCATCAATCCGCCGGAGCGCCAAGGCGGAGCGATGGCGCTGTTCGGGGTTGCGGTCATGGTCGGTCCGGTGCTGGGCCCGGTGCTCGGCGGCTGGCTGACCCAGAATTACAGCTGGCGCTACGTCTTCTACATCAACCTACCGATCGGCGCGCTCGCCTTCCTCGGCATGATCTGCTTCCTGCCGGATAGGCCCGGCGATCCCGAAGCGCGGCTCGACTGGTTCGGCTTCGGGACGCTGAGCCTCGCGATCGGCGCGTTTCAGATCCTGCTCGATCGCGGCGAAGAGCTCGATTGGTTCGGCTCGGGTGAGATCGTGATCGAGACGATCGTCGCCGCCTCGGCCTTCTACCTTTTCTTAGTGCACAGTTTCTCAAGCCGCGCGCCCTTCGTCACGCCGCGGCTCTTCCGCGACCGCAATTTCATCGCGGGCATGATCTTCATTCTCATCGTCGGACTAACCTATTACGCCTCACTCGCACTGCAGCCGCCCTATCTGCAGCAGCTCATGAACTACCCGGTGGTAACCTCGGGCCTCGTCATGGGGCCGCGGGGTATCGGAACGATGCTGGCGATGTTGGGCGTGGGCCGGCTGGTCGGACGGCTCGATACGCGGCTGCTGCTCGGCATCGGGCTCGTGC
>DASXCX010000297.1:0-19971 GCA_036490955.1 Allostellaceae bacterium
GGCAGCCTCGCGACGCTGTTCATCGCCTGGCTGATCTTTCCGAGCATGGCGATCCTGATCCTCGGCTTCTTCCTCGACCGCGTGATTGCCTCGGTCGAAGCCCGGCATTACCCCGATTTACCGGCACCGCGTGCGATCGGCGTCGGCGCATCGCTCGCCAGCGCCGTCCGCCTCGCGTTGCTGGCGCTGCTGCTCAATGTCCTGGCGCTGCCGCTCTATCTCTTCTTTCCGTTGGTGAACATCGTAGTGTTCTTCGCCATCAACGGTTATCTCATCGGCCGCGAATATTTCGAGGCCGTGGCATTCCGCCGGCTCGAGCCCGGCGTCGTCAAGGCGATGTGGCGGCATAACCGCGCGCGGCTGGTGATCGCCGGCGCGGTCATCGCGTTTTTTCTCTCGGTGCCCGTGCTCAATCTCGCCGCGCCGCTGATCGGGATCGCTTTCATGCTGCATCTCTTCGAGCGGTTGCGCCGCGTCGACCAGGATCGTGCTCTAGGCAGCGGCAGGTTTGTCCCATAAAAGCGGCGAGGCGGCGAGGGTGGCGGGGGTGAGCGAAAAAAGACGCGCTTTGGTGATCGGCGGCTCGATCGGCGGGCTGCTCGCCGGCCATTTGCTGCATCGCGCCGGCTGGGACGTTACGGTCTATGAGCGCAGCCGCAGCGATCTCGCCGATCGCGGCGCCGGGCTCGGCGTGTCGCAAGAGCTGTTCGACATCATGGCGCGGATCGGCATCAAGCCCGATCCGACGCTCTCGGTCGGCGCCAAGTCCTCGATCTGGCTCGGCCAGCAGGATGAGATCGTGCAGGAGTTGCAGCGTTCCTCGCGCGGCAGCACCTGGCCGGTGATCTATCAGCCGCTGCGCCATGCCTTTCCGTCGGAGCACTATCGGCCCGGCATGGTGCTGACGCGCATCGACCAGGACGGCGGCCGCGCGCGTGCGATCTTCGCCGATGGCACGGCGGAAGAAGCCGATCTCATCGTCGCAGCGGACGGTGTGATGTCGACGGTGCGGCGGCAGTTCCTGCCCGAGGTGACGCCGAAGCAGGCGGGCTACGTCGCCTGGCGCGGTATCATCGACGAGCGCGAGATCCCGATGTCGGGCCGCGAACTGCTGTTCGATCGCATCGCGTTCGCCTTTCCCGACGGCGAGATGATCCTTTCGGTGCATGTGCCGGGGCCGGGCAACGAAGTGCGGCCGGGGCATCGACGCTATTATTTCATCTGGTACCGCCCGGCGACCCCCGAGCAGCAGCGGGACATGTTCACCGACGCGGCGGGCCAGCATCACGGTCTCTCGATCCCGCCGGCGTTGATCAGGCGCGAATTCATCCTCGAGATGCGCCAAGCAGCGCGTGCGAAACTCTCGCCGCTGCTTGCCGAGATTGTGGGTCTCGTGAAGTTGCCGCTGTTGCAGGCGATCACCGATATGGAATCGCCGCGCCTCGTCTTCGGGCACGTCGCGCTGATGGGCGATGCGGCTTTCGTCGCGCGGCCGCATGTTGCCGCCGGGACCAGCAAGGCGGCGCTCGATGCGGCCTGCATCGTCGATGCGCTTGCGGCGGCGGACGGCGATATCGCCGCGGCGCTAACCCGCTACGAGATCGAGCGCTGCGCCTTCGGCCGCGCCATCGTCGCGCATTCGCGCTATCTCGGCGCCTATATCGAGGCGCAACTCAAGCCGCCGGAGGAGCGCGGCGCCGCGGGTGTGCGTGATCCGGCGCGCCTCATCATCGATTACGGCGCGCCGCATCTCGTCAGTCCGGCGGAGGGCTGAGCCCTACTTTGTGATAGCGTCGATGCCGGCTTGCGCGGCCGCGATGTCCCCGTCCGATGTCGGCGCGCCCGAGCCGCCGATCGCGCCGACGATATGGCCCTTGATGACGATCGGAATGCCGCCGCCGACAGCGGTGACGCCAAGTTGGCCGACGACCGGACGGCTCGCCAGCTGATCTTCGAAAAGCTTTGTCGGGCGGCGGAACGCGGCGGCGCTCGACGCTTTCTTGATCGCGAGCTCGCTCGTCGAATTATTCGCATTGTCCATCTTCTCGAGGAAGATCAGCTCGCCGGCCGGGCCGACGATGGCGATCGCCGAGGGAAACCCGGTCTCTTTTGCTTTGGCGACGCCGGCATCGGCGGCCTTGCGCGCAAGCGCGAGGTCGATCGGCAGACCGTAGGGCGTCGGCGCTGCCGGTGGTGCGGCCTGCTGTTGCGGCGCTGCGCCGCCGGCTTGCTGCGCCGATGCCGAAACCGAAACCACCGCGGCCGCGCTCATGAGCGTCGCCGCGAAAAGCGAAATCCGCATGAAATCCTCCCCTCAAGAATGTTTTTCGCGCGCGAGTTTAGCGATGCCGGGCGCGGCCTGTCATCACACGCGCGTTATCGCCCGGCGCATCGTTATTTGGCAGCGGCGAGCAGCGAATTGCCGATCTGCATGACGATGGAGGACATCTGGCTGCCCGGCTGGCGCTGGCAGGCTTCGGCGATGCGATCCATCAGGCCCTCGCTCGTCACATCGTGGAGGATGTCCTTGCCGCTTTGCTGTGCCATGCCCGAAAGGTAGCCCAGCGCCCAGCCGCCGAGATCGAGCATCGCCGCGCGGTCGCTGCTGTTGAGCGCGGCGATGAAGGCGCTGCAGGTATCGTCGGCGGGGATGAGGAGGCGGATCCCCTTCTGCGCGCGACTTGCCGGGGCAACAGCGAGCAGCGCTAACACCGCAATTGCGAAACACGCTCTCATGGCGGCGCCATCGCTTCCTTGGGCAGTTTGAGCCCGCGCTCGGCGTAATAGCGTGCGGCGCCGGGATGCAGCGGGATCGCAACGCCTTGCAGCGCGTTCTCGAAGCGGATTGCCTTACCGGCGGGGTGGCCGCTATCGAGCAGGCGGCGGGTCGCATCCTGCCACAGCGCCTTGGTGATGCCGTAGACGAGATCGTCGGGCAAGGCGGCATTGGCGATGAAAAGCGCTGGTACGGCGATGCTCGGCGTCTCGCTGTCGATGCCGGGATAGGTTGCGCCGGGAATGACCGTGCCCGTGATGAAGGGATAAGCGCGCAACAGCGCATCGCGCGGCCTGCCAGTGATCGGCACGAGCCGTACGCGCGCCACGGATGCTGCATCGACGATGGCCGGCACCGGCGCGCCCGCCATCAGGAAGAACGCGTCGAGCTTGTTGTTGTCGAGCAACGCGGTTGCGTCGGCGAGGCGCAGATATTCCGGCTTTACCTGGCATTCCTGGAGCGCCGCCGCGCGCAGGACGAGACGCGCCTCGGCGAGCGTGCCGGAGCCGGCCTCGCCGAGTGCGACGTGTTTGCCTTTGAGATCGGCGATCCCTCGGATGCCCGAGCCAATGCGCGCGACGATATGGACCGCTTCGGGATAAAGCGCGGCGATGACGCGCAGATTGCGGATCGGTCCGGTCTTGGCAAGCAGCGCGACGCCATTCTGCGGTGGCGCCGCCGCGCCGCGGCAGGCTTTGCTCGGCGCGATCGCCGGCGCGTCGCCGCGATAGGCCCAGGTCGTGACGTCTGCTTGTGCGAAAGCGGCTTCGATCTGGCCCTGGCCGACGGCAATGACGTTCGCGACCGACCCTTCGGTCGCCTGCGCCACTGCGACGAGATTGGGTACGCCGCAAGAGCCGCCACGCTCGCAATCGCGCGAGCCGGGCGGCTTGCTGATCGCATTGGCGATCTCGGCGCCGATCTGGAAATAGGTGCCGGTGGTCGCGGCCGTGCCGATGCGGAAGAAGCGCGGCGCGTCTTCCGCCTTCGCCCTCGTCGAGCCCACCGCGATCGATGCGGCCGCGAGGGCGAGTGCCGCCAGGATCAGGTGCGATCTGCGCATCCGCCCCCTCAATCGCCGGCGGCTTGCGCGGCGGCGATACCCATCGCCAGCGGCAGCGTGAAGCTGAACACCGTGCCGCCGCCGGTATTGTCGGCGACCTGCAGTTTCTCGCCATGCGCCTCGATGATGAAGCGGCAGATCGAGAGACCGACGCCCATGCCGGTTGCTTTCGTCGTGACGAAAGGCTGGAACAGCTTCTCGCGCAACGCCGGCGGCAGGCCCGGCCCGGTATCGGCGATGCTGATCTCGAGCTTCTCGGGCCCGAGCGGGCGCGAGGCGATCGTCAGCTGCCGGCGCGGACTTTTGCTCTCGACCATCGCCTCGCTGGCGTTGCGGATGAGATTGACCAGCACTTGCTGGATCTGAATACGATCGATCACCACCATCGCGGCTAGCGGCTCGAGTGCGGTCTCGATCTCCACGCCGGTGCGGCCGGTCGCGGCCTGGGCGACGGCGATCGCATCCTCGACCGTGGTGGCGAGCGGCTCCGGCCGACGATCGATCTCGCGCTTGGCGACGAATTCGCGCAAGCGGCGCATGATCTCGCGCGCCCGCTCGCTCTGGCTGAGGGTTTTCTCGATCGTGGTGGCGACCTTCTCCTTGTCGCCCATCGCCGCGAGACGCTGCAACGCGGCGAGGTAATTGCCGATTGCGGCGAGCGGCTGGTTCACCTCGTGGATCAGCGAGGTTACGACATGCCCAAGGTCGCTGACGCGCGAAAGATGCAAGAGCATTGCTTCCATCTCGCGGACGCGCCGCTCGCGGACGCGCCGCTCGGTCGCGACGGCGCGCGCGAGCCGGGCATAGAGCGCGATGGTCTCCGACAGCAGCACGATGAGTACGACGCTGGCGGCGATCACGCCGTAGAGCCGGCCGAAATAGAAGCCGACGCTGAATCGCGCCGGCGCGAGCACGACGCTGAGCGCGATTTCGCCGACCCACGCGCAGAGCACCACCGCAAGCCAGAGCTCGATCACGGTGCGGCGTCGCCGCCACCACAGGATTGCGAGCGCGATCACCGCCAGAAGCCAGACCGAGCCGCTGAGATAGGGAAAGGACGAGGTGCGCCGGTCGGCGGCAATGACCTGGGGCAGCAGTGCCGCGCCTCTTGTCGACAGCCACGTGAGCGCCAGCACGAGCGCCGCCGTCGCAGCAATCGAAAGGAGGATCGCGCGGCGTGCCTTGCCCGGCGCGACGAGCGGCTGGCTCTCGTCGCTCATGAAGGCGTAGGCGATCACCGCGCCCGGGAAACCGACATGCCAGCCGACGTAAAGCCAAGCGGCGCTGCTCGGCCCGGCGCCGAAAAAGCCGTTTGGCGTGAAGAGGCCGGGAAAGGTCAGCATATGCGGGATGACGATCAGCCCGGTGAAAAGATAGCCGGCACCGAGCACGAGCAGCGACGGCAGGCGCAGGATCGCGAATTGCGCATAAAGCAAGGCGGCGGTGATTACGTCCTCGATGACGAGCGCCGTCTCATAAGCGGGGATGAAGGCATCGCTGCGCAGCAGAGGCACGGCGGCGAAGGGTGCGGTGGCCAGGAACGCGGCGCCGAGGAGCAGAACGATCGCGAGCGCAAGACGTCGCTGCTGGCGGCTCGCGGCCATCGTGGAGAGAAAGGTTTGCGCTTGCCCGCTATCCGCCACGACGCCCCGGCTCACCCAAGATTCGACTATCGCGAAAAATTTTAGGGCGGCGGCCGCGGGACTGGCAAGGGCGCACCCCGCGTGTCAGCGCGCTATTTCGGGAGCGCGCCGGGCGTTATTTGCCGGTCTGCAATGCGGCTTCTTGCGGTGTCGTCCGAGTGGGCAGCGAGACGCCCGCCACCGACGGGACGATCCGCGGCGTCGCGGTCGTCACGCCGTTGCTGCGGCCGATAACGACCGTCGTGGCGCTTGCGTCCGGATCGATGGCGGAGACGGACGGCCTATAGCCCGCATCCAGATCGTTGGCGGAGGCGGATGGTTTATAGCTCCGCGTCGGCGTATCGCTGGCTTGCAGATCGGCGGGGGAGGGCGTGACCGGCGTCGGTATACCCGTGGCGGCGAGGCCGGCGGCACGCACAGCGTCCCAATCGACGAGCGCGGCGCGCTCGCCTGCCGCTTTCGCGACGATCTGCATCAATTGCTCAGGCGCGGCGGGTGTCATCGGCGTGTTATAATCGATCTCGTCGGCCTGCTCTTTGCTCGGATGGATTTCGACGTAGAGGCGGTTGTCGATCCAGCCCGCTTTCACCGGTTGAAATACCGAGCGCACTTGCGTGCCGACCGGCACTTCGTGGAAAAGCCGCTCGATATCCTCGGGATAGATGTGGAGACAGCCGTGGCTGACATTGCGGCCGACGCTGTCTGGTTTGTTGGTGCCGTGGATGAGGTAATTCTGCCAGCCGAGGCGCAACGCGTAAGCACCGAGCGGATCGTCGGGACCGGGATAGATCGCGGCCGGCAACTCGGGACGTTCGGCGCGGATAGAGGGCGGCGGCCGCCAGATGGGTCCGTCTTCCTTCAAGACGACTCGTGTCACGCCGAGCGGCGTTGCATCGGCTTGGACGCCGACGCCGGCGGGATAGGTTTCGACCGTCTTGCCGCCGGGCGGGAAGTAATAGATGCGGCGCTCGGCGAGATTGATCACAATGCCGGTGCGCGGCGAATCGGGGATGATGAAGAAATTGGGGACGGTGACGGTCTTGCCGTCGCCGGGAAGCCACGGATTGACCCCGGGATTGGCGGCCATGAAGTCGACATAGCCATCGTCGTACTGACGCGCCAGATCGAGCATCGTGTCTTGGCTTTTGGTCGACGCGTTATCGACTCCGCCGACCGCAACCTGACCTTTCGCCAGCGGAAATTCCATCGCGGCGGCGGGTAGCGCGGCGGCAAGCGCGACGACGGAGACGAGCGAGGCGAAAACGATTTTGACCATGACGGGGCACTACGCGTGGCGGTGACGTGAAACAGCGAAGAGCTGGGCTCACCACGCCGCAACGAAGCGAGCCCAGCTCTCTGCAGAAGATTATTTCTGCAGATTACGCTGATTCATGCGATCGGCTTCGGCCTTCGCGTCATTGGCGGTGGCCTGAGCCTGCTGCGCGGTCTGCAGCGCTTGCTGCGATGTTGCCAGCGCTTGCTGATCGGCGCTGCTTGCCGAACTGGTCTGAGCGGGGCTCTGCGAGCACGCCGCGAGCGCCAGAGGAGCGAGCAATGCGAGGGCATAAACCTTGCGAACCATGGTACTACCTCCATTCCGGAATTGAGGGGACCGTCCCAAAAACCGCGGCATCGCTTGTCGTTCCGTGCGACATTGCGACCCCGCGCCAAGGTAAAGGTATGGCGACCTCAACGGTTCCGCTGATGCGCAAAAAAACTCTCGGTGGTGTTCGCGCCCTTCCTGCGGCAAGGCGACGCGGCGCAGGAATCGGGCGATTTAATGGCATTTTAACCATAGCACTGCCATAGTCCGGTCTTCGACGCCCCAAGCTTCTTTTTGCCGCGCCCTCAGTCCAGACAACACGCCGCGCTTCGCATCGGGGGTCGAGCCATCATGAATATTTCCGGGATCGGACAGCGCTTGCGCTGCCGCGCGCGCGTTGCGATGACCGCCGTCGCTGCGCTTCTCGCCTTTACGACGGCGAGCGAAAGCGCTGCAACAGCCAAGGCCACGCCAGCCGCCTTCGCGATATCACCGCTCAAAGCCGATAGGATTTTGGTGCTGAAATCGGCGCGCAAACTCGAGTTGCTCAAAGGCGGAGTCGTGCTGAAGACCTATCCGATCGCGCTGGGCGTCAATCCGATCGGACCAAAACGCAACGCGGGCGACGGCAAAACTCCCGAGGGCCTTTACACGATCGACGGGCGCCAGCCGCATTCGCACTATCACCTCGCGCTGCACATCTCCTATCCAAATGCTGCGGACAGCGCGCAGGCAGCCAACGGGCATCGCGATCCCGGCGGCGATATCGAGATTCACGGTCTGCCGGGCTGGTATGAGGGGCCGCTCAATCCGGTGCAGTTTGACAAGGACTGGACGCATGGCTGCGTCTCGGTCGGCGATCAGGCGATCGAAGAGATCTATGCGGCCGTCGATATCGGTACGCCGATCGAAATCCGCCCCTGATGATTTGCCGTCGCGCAGCCCCGCATAGCTGAGCGCCGTTTGCCGATGTCGAGAATCCGACCTTCCTAGTCGCGTATTCGCGGCGCAAGGCGGTCGATGCGCCAAAACTTCCCCGCAATCCCCCGAGATTTCCTCAGCCGGGGACAACATTTTGGCAGCTTTGTGGCCGACTATATCGGCGGTCAAGCCAAGTCCGATAAGCCGCGCGTCACGCACTTTGTCCGGTTTTTTCCTCGCGAGCGAAATTGCCGTTCGCGGAAGCATAGTCCGCGAGTTTCTGGAAACTCGCGGCGATCTCCAACAACTCGAGCCGTGTCGCTGGATGATTGGTTTCCACGGCGATGTAGGTGAGACGTTCCGCTTGCTGCCGATAAAAGCTAGCCGATCCAATCTCCGGCATTTCGCCTCACATTTTTTTGTTGCTCGCTTGTACGTTCACCAACAAATCCGGCGAAACAATGGCGCAGTGTCGGAAACACGACAGATGGGCCACTCCGCTCGCGCGATATTACCGTTTCTAAGCCTCAACGCCCAAGGTCGAGTCAGATCCCAGCGGATTTTCCGGCGCCGCTGATCGGGCCCGCGGCGGTAACGGTAAGAGCGGATACAAACATGGTTTTCTTTCCGTGATTTCCGTGGACTCGCCGCAGTGTTGACGCATTGCGTTCGTATACTTTTAGTCGGTGTGGTTGGAGAGGAATGCGCATCATGGTCGATGCGGCGGATACCAAGCGTCATTTGGCAGCGGCGCTTTCGCCGAAAACTTTGCGAGCGCGTGCGCAATGCCGTCGCGAAACCGCCGAGCGGCTCTGGAACGAGCGTTTGGAACGACTGTTGCTCGACGAGGCCGACGAACTCGACCGTCGCGCGGCGACACTCGAGGGGGAAGCGGCTATCGGCATCGATAATACCGGGGCTTCCGACAGGATCGATTCGTAAGCTCTCGCGGTGCCGCGCCAAGAACCGACGGCGCGCTACCCATCGAGGCATCGCCGGCGCGCGCGGCGCGGTGCTTTCGCCATTTCTTTCGGTTGAAAGGCTTGGCCGACGAGTTGCGCGTCGCGCAGAATGGCGGCGAGCTCGTCCGAATCGGGCCGCAACAGATGAAGCAGTTCCGTGATCCGAGCGGTGAAGGCCGGATCGGCGCGGAGCGCCGCGAACTTCGCGCGCAAGGCGTAGCGCGCCGTTAGCTCGACGCGGGGCTTCAGCGATCGCAACCATTGTTGCAACGCGGGATCGCGCGGATCGTGCATCGAAATATCAACACCGAAACGCTTGTCACGATCCATCGCTCCCGAAACGGCGATGGGCGGCGATCGTCGATGTGCTTGTCAGGAAGCGATGGTTTTAGCGCCGTGGCTGAGTGCGCAATGTCGTCGTCTCAATCGTCTTGGCGATGATGTGCGAGTTCAACGATCTGCGCCGCGATTGCCCCGGCCTTCTTCTCGAATTCCTCGGCATGCTCGATCAGGCCTTTGGTCGCGTGCTGATCGGTGATCGCTCGCGCAAGGCGCCTCGCCGCCGACGCGCTCTCGCGATAAGCGGTCACGCGCGATACGAGTTCGTCGAGCGGCTGTGGTGCGGCCTCGTCGGTCGGTCTTCCCATCTTTAGAGAAATAGTAACAACGACGCTCTGCGCCAGAGCGCAAAGCCGCCAAATTCATTCCGCATCGGGAAATTATATGTCGGCTCGGAGCGTGGCCGTTGCTTTAGCGTTCAGGCGATCTTGCGCTGAGTCTCGATCGCGTCGCGAATGGCGCGGCTGAGATTGGTCAGGCGATAGGGCTTGCGCAGGATGGGGAAGCCTTTCGCCTGGCTTGCCGCTTTCGCATAGCCCGTCGTCAGCAGTACCGGAATATGCGGATAGTCGGTCCGGATGCGGCGGGCGAGGGCAAGCCCATCCATCTCGCCCGGCATCACGACGTCGCTGAAGACAAGATCGACGTTCTTGCCCTCGGCGAGAAGATCGAGCGCGGCGGCGGCGTTGTCGACGGCGTCGACACGATAGCCGAGCTGTTGCAGCAACATGCCGGCGACGGCTTTGACTTCGGCATTGTCCTCGACCAAGAGGATCGCTTCGCTGCCGGCGGTCGCTGCTTCCTCGTTGGTACCAGGCTCGGCGATAACGCGGTCGCTGCTGGCGAGGCTGCGCGGCAGGTAGATGGTGACCGTCGTGCCGCTGCCAACGATGGAGGCAATGGAGGTGGTGCCGCCGGATTGACGCGTGAAGCCGTAGACTTGCGACAGGCCGAGACCGGTGCCCTTGTCGACTTGCTTCGTCGTGAAGAACGGCTCGAAGACGCGCGACAAGATCTCGTGCGGAATGCCGCTGCCGTTATCGGCGATCTTGAGCGCGACAAAATCGCCGGTCAGCTCTTCCGCGGTCTCGCCGCCCATCAACAATACATTCGCGGCGCTGATATCGATCGAGCCGCCGTCCGGCATCGCGTCGCGCGCATTGACGACAATGTTGACGAGCGCGAGCTCGAGCTCCGGCACATCGACCGCGACCGGCCATATATCGGATGCGACATCGACGACGAGCCCGATATTGCCGCGCGCCGAGCTTTCGAGCACGTCGCGGAACGCGTCGAGCCGATCGTCGAGGCGGATGACCGACGGGTTGAGCGCCTGACGGCGGGAGAAGGCGAGGAGCTGGCGCGTCAGCCGCTCGCCGCGCCGCGCCGCCAGCTCGATCGCCTCGATCGCGCGCACGTCGCGCGAATTCTTGAGGCGCATCTTCAGCGATTGTGCGTGGCCGCTCACCACCATCAGCATGTTGTTGAAGTCGTGTGCGATGCCGCCGGTGAGCTGGCCGAGCGCCTCGATCTTCTGCGATTGCGCGAGTTGCTCTTGCGCCCGCTGCAGCGCGAGCTGCGCTTCGTGGCGTTCGGTGATGTCGCGCGTGATCTTGGCGAAGCCGACGATCTCGCCGCCATTGTCCCGGATCGCGTCCATGACGACACTGGCGCGGAAGCGCTCGCCGTTCTGGCGCACGCGCCAGCTTTCGACCTCGTAGCGGCCCTCCTCGCAGGCGGCGGCCAGCGCCTGCTCGGGCACGCCAGAGGCGCGATCCTCTTGCGTATAAAAGACCGAGAAATGCTTGCCGATGATCTCGTCGGCGGTATAGCCCTTGATGCGCTGCGCGCCGGCGTTCCATTTGCTGATGTAGCCGTTGCGGTCGAGCATGATGATCGCGTAATCGGTCAGGCCCTCGACCAATAGGCGGAATTGCCGCTCGCTTTCGAGCAGCTTCTCGGCGGCCGCTTTTTCCGCCGTGACGTCGCGGCCAATGACGTAAATCAGCCCTTGCTCGGCCGTCATCGTCCAAGAGATTCGCCGCCAGCTTCCGTCCTTGTGGCGGAAGCGGTTTTCCTGACGCACGCGCGGCGCGCCTTGCGCCAGCCGCATGCGGCCGGCGCGCGAATACTCCGCGTCATCGGGATGACGCAACGCCTCGACATGCATCGTGCGGATTTCGTCCTCGGTCCAGCCGAGCAGCGCCGTCCAAGCCGGATTGATGCTGAGGAACCGCCCATCGAAGGTCGAGACGCCGAGCAAATCCTCCGAGACTTGCCAGATGCTGTCGCGCTCGCGGATCCGCTGTGCGATCTCGTCCTCGAGCCGGTCGTTGAGCTTGCGCAGCATCTGCTCGCTCTGCACGCGCGCCGTCGTCTCGATGCAGGTGACGAGCACGCCGCCGATGCCGTTGGGCGCGGTCCTGTCGGGGATCGGGCTGCAGCTGACGGTGAACCGTCCGTCCTCGTGCAGCGGGCCGTGGCGGCGAATCCTCCAGAGGTCATCGACGGCGAAGAAGCTCGGACGCTCGCCGCTCAGGATCGATTCGTCGATCGGGCCGAGTTCGTCATAAATCTCGGCCCACACTTCGCGCGCCGAGGCGCCGAGTGCGCCCGGATGCTTGTCGCCGAGGATCGGGATGTAGGCGTCGTTATATATGGTGATGAATTCCGGTCCCCAGCGAACGGCCATCGGAAAGCCTGAGGCGAGGATGATCTCGACTATCTGCGATAGCGCCCGCGGCCAGTGCTCGCGCGGACCAAGCGGTGTCTTCGACCAATCGAAACGGTGCGCGCGCGCGACCATCTCGGGCGCGCGGCCGCCAAGCGAGGCGGCGGGGTGCTTGCCTTCTGATAGGGGTTCCCCCGTGTCGAATGCGCGGCCGATGTCGCTCATGGTTCGCCATCAACCTAGCAAGCCGAAGGCGGGGATAATGTGGCAAATTTGTGATTCCGACTCTGCCCCCGGGCAGATCAGGGCGGCTCCAGAAGCTGGGCAGCTGCTTCGCGAGTGCCGTCTCAGCGTCCGGGGATCGGCACGACGAAGCTGGAATCCATCACCGCGACGGGTTTGACGTCGTCTTTCACCATTTTCTGCGACTGGAACCACTGCACCTGATGGATGATGTCCTTCACATCGACGCGTTCCTGGGCGTCGACGTGAGCGAGGCTTGTCTTCACCTGTTCCTCCGTCAGACCGGTATATTTTGCGAGGATGCCCGTCACCTCGGGCGCGGTCGGACCGTCCTTCGGCTTCTCGTCGGAGCCGGTGAACGCGTCGTGGTAATAGTGAGCGCCTTCTTTCAGCGCGCGTAGGAAGGCTTCAACCGTCGCCTTGTGCTGCTCGATCATCTTTGGCGTGGTGAAAGCGACGGCGGTCTGCCACGGCGTCTCGTCGCCGACCCAGCCGAGCAGCTTCGCCGCACCGCCCGAGAGTAGCGGATTGACCGAGGTCGAGTTGATGACCGTCGCATCGGCCTGATTGCCGCGGATCGCCGATTGCATATTGGGAATGCTCTGCAGCGGCAGCACACGGATCTGGTTGAGATCGAGACGGTATTTCTCGGCAATCAGCGCCAGCGAGTAATGCACCGGCGAGCCGACTTGTGTCACCGCGACCGAATGACCGGGCAGGTCCTTGTAGCTCTTGAGGCCGCCATCATAGGCTTTGATCGAGGCGGCAACCGCGAAATTGTGGAAGCCCGGCGCCTCGTCGTAGAAGCCGCTGATGATCTTGATCGTGCCCGAGCCGGCGAGGCTGAAGAGGCCGGCCGAGGTCGACGTGGTGCCGAAATCGATCGAGCTCCCAGCCGCCGCGACCGCGATGGGCTGCGCCGATTCAAACGGCACGAGCTCCAATTCGAGCCCCTCCTTGGCGAAATACCCCTTGTCGATCGCGACATAGACGGCGCCGACATTGGTCGATTTGAGCGCGCCGACTTTGACCTGCTCGGCCGCGCCGGCGGTGTCGGCAAAAAAACCGGTGGCAAAAGCAAAAGCGGCAAGCGCCGCGATGACGGCGGTGTGTGAGGCGCCGCCAAGTTTCTTCACGCGCAATGTCATGGTTTCCCCTGAGAACAACGAATCGCGTCTATTCTTGCGGTCCAATCGCCGCCGATGCAACGGTCTCCTTGTTCGCCGCGCAAACTGCCGTCCGCATTATCGTCCCGGCAACGGCACCACATATTTCATATCCATCACCTTGGCGGCATCGACATCGTCCTTGAGCATCTTCTGCTCCTTGAACCACGCGATCTGATGATAGATGTCCTTCACATCGACGCGCGCATCGCCGTCGACATAGGCAACGCTGAGCTTGATCTGCTCGGGCGGCTGGCCGGTGTATTTGGAGAGGATCGCGAGCATTTGGGCGGCGTTCGGCCCGTCTTGCCGTGTTTCGCCCGGCCCGGTGAAGGCATCGTGATATTCGCGCGCGCCGCGCTTGAAGGCACGCAGGAAGGCCTCGACGGTCTGGGGCTTCTCGGCGACACGCTTGGTCGTCGTCATCGTCACCGCGGCCTGCCATGGTGTCTCGTCGCCGATCCATCCGAGCAACTCGGCCTTGTGCTGAAGCAGCAGTGGATTGATCGCAGTGGCGGTGTTGACCGCGGCATCGATCTGATTGCCCTCGATCGCCGAGACGATCTGGGGGATGCCTTGCAGCGGTTCGATGGTCATGGATTTGAGATCGAGATGATATTTCTCGGCGATGAGCGCGAGCGAGTAATGCACCGGCGAGCCTACCTGGCTGATCGCGACCGAATGGCCCGGCAGGTCCTGGTAGGCTTTGGTGCCAGCGGCGTAGGCCTTGAGCGACGCCATGATGCCGAAATTATGGAAGCCCGGCGCCTCGCTATACATCCCGGAGATGATCTTCAGGATGCCTTGGCCGGCGAGCGCGTACATGCCGGCCGAGGTCGACGTGCAGCCGAAATCGAGCGAGCCCGCGGCGACGCCGACCGCGACTGGCTGCGCGGATTCGAAATAGCTGAATTCGACGTCGAGACCTTCGGCGGCGAAGTATCCCTTTTCCTTGGCGATGAAGGCGGCGCCGACATTCGCCGCTTTGAGCGAGCCGATCTTGATCGCTTCGTTCGCGTGTGCGGATGAGCCGACGAGGGCGAGCGCGGCCAGAGTAAAGACCCTCCGACGCAGAGTCATGTGATCCTCCCTAAACCCCTGCGTCGCGCGCGGACGTGGTCCGCGCATCTACGAATCGTTTGTTTTCACACGCGGATGGCACGAACAAGTCCGGCCATGACGAAAGACTTTCATTCTCTCGTCATTTCGGCGGCCAGTTGAGCGCGGTCGTGACGACGATGTTCTTCGTGCTGTACGACCCGCCGGCGCCCGGCTGCGCCTGGTTGACGACGACATGCGCGCCTTTCTTGAGGAGCGCGCGCGTCCCCGGGTCCATGGCGACGATCGGCGTTCCCTTCGGCACGTCGAATTCATAGGTCTGGCCGCCGGTCGAGAGCGTCATCTTTCCGTCGCTGGCTTTGACCGCCGCGGCGGCGACATCGGCATTGGTCATAGTCGCGCCGGGCTCCGGCGCCCAGGGACGATGGCCTTCGCCAAGTCGCGAGCCCTCGGGAAAGAGATGGACCTCGATCGCCTGCCAGCGTCCGCCGGCCTCGGGCCGTGCCGCCGTGCCAACAAAGCGGCCGGGCTTGATGTCGGTAAGGTGTGCCGGTGTGACCGAGGTGACGCTCGCGTCGGGCGCGAGCAGCACCGCCACCGGCTGGCCGTTCGATCCACGCAAATAGATCATGTCGCCATCGACGCGGGTAATCTGGCCGCGCAGCCGCTGGGTAGCGCTCTCTTGTGCCCAGCTCGACGGCGCAATCCAAAGTCCCAGCGTCAGAACGGCCAGCGTTGGCGCGGCAAGGCGTAGCAGTGAGCGTCTCATTCCATCCCTCCCAATGTGCGGGGATTTCAGCCGATTTGCCGGCCGGTGCCAATCGAAAACTGAGGCATCGCCGCGACCGGGCGGCGTCGCGGATACTTCGGCCGGGCTCGGTCGTTTAAACGGGCGGGAAAGGGGCACGCGGATGCGGACGCCAAATCGGGAAAGGACCGGTGATGAACTCGCCCTATAGTTCGATGCAGACGATCAACGCGGCCCATGGCGCGCATGCGCTCGTGATCGATCCACATGTCGCGACCG
Source organism: Allostellaceae bacterium (assembly GCA_036490955.1). Lineage (GTDB taxonomy): Bacteria > Pseudomonadota > Alphaproteobacteria > ATCC43930 > CGMCC-115725 > CAIKMD01. The sequence continues at coordinate 15,414 of DASXCX010000297.1, forward strand.
CGATCTGGGCGATTGTCCTGGCGGTCTCCTGCGCGCTCGTCGTGATCATCGCCGAGATGGTGAAGCAGCGGAACGAGACTGCCGAGGTCAAGCGCCGAGGGCGCAAAACGCCGCCGAGTTGAGTGCGGCGATGACGCCGCCGCCGTAAGCCTCTAGAATGGGAACTAGTTCTTTACTCGGGGAAGTCGATGCAGAACTTTGTCTTGCGTGTGGGTACGGCTGCCGCCGTGCTGATGCTGGCCGCTTGTGGCTCGAGCCACGTTGAAACCTCGGGACCCGGCGTGGCGACGCGCAATGCGCGGCCCGACCGCATCGTTGTCGAAGACTTTGCCGCGCAGCCGAGTGTCGTGACGCTCGATTCCGGCGTTAGCGCGCGTATCGCGCGGGCGGTCAGCAGCGATACCGCCGATGCGGATCGGCGCGAGGCCGCTGCCAAGGTGGTGCGCAAGGTGTCCGAGACGCTGATCAAAGAGCTCAACACAACCGGCATCGCGACCGCGCCGAGCAGCGCGCTGCCGTCGCTCGCGCCCAATTACACGTCGCTGGTCGTCTCGGGCAGGATGCTATCGATCGATGAAGGCAATCGCACGCGGCGTAACGTCGTCGGGCTGGGCGTTGGCGCGAGCAAGGTGACGGCCCAAATCGGAGTCTATCTCCAGGCGCCGGGCGAGGCGCCGCGGCTGCTGCAGACTTATGATGCGGAATCGGAAAGCGGCAAAAAGCCCGGTCTTGTAGTCGCGGGGGTCGGTGCCGCCGCGGGACGCGCGGCAACGGCCGCGGCGGTTGGCGTCGGCAGCGACGTCGCGTCGGAGACGCTCGGCGCCACGGTCGAAGACGACGCGGCGCGCATGGCCAAGGAAGTCGCGGCGGCGCTCAAGGCCCTTTTCGTCGATCAGGGCTGGATCGCGCCCGCGCGTTGATCGCTCGCGCGATCCGCGAACGTCACACCGCCCGAAAGACGTCCCACCAATCCTCGATCATCGAGGGATGCTGATGACGGATCTGCACCGAGAGCCGCTCGAACCCGGCCTCTTTGAGCGCGCGTAGCCGCTCGACGAGCTCGGGCTTGGTCGCGGTCCAGGACATGTTTTTGATGAGATCGGCGTCGACGATGTGGCGCTCTTCGGGCTTCAAGAACATCAGATGGCCGCGATGATTGGTGAGATAGCGCGCGTCCGCGGGCTCCATCTTTTCATAAACTTTACGATAGTGATCGAGCGCGTTGCGTAGCACCGGCGGTAGATTCGTCGGCGCGCGATCCTGCATCTCTTCTTCGACGAGATCATGCACCACCATGATCGCGGTCGGTCCGGCTTCGTCTTTGACACGCGTCGCGTCATAGGCTTCACCGTCGCGCAGCACGCAGCCGCCGATCTCGCCATGCATGTGCAGGTCTTTGAGATCGCGGCCCGCGGCGGTCCACTTCTTCTTCATATCGGCGACGGCCTCTTGCACCATCGCGGCGCGGCCCAAGGGACAAATCCAGCCCGTGCCGAGCTTCGCCACCAACGCGCGTGAATTGGGGCCGGTCGCCGAGATATAGACCGGCACCTTGTCCTCGATGTTGATCGCACCGATCTCGGGATTGAGGAAGCGGATCTTGTGCGACTTGTCGCCGTACTTCCACTCGACAGTCTCGCCGGCCAGCAGGCCGGTCACGACGCCGATGTAATCCGCCATGTCGGCGAGCTTCATGCGCTTCAAGCCCATGGTGCGGCGGCCGGTGAAGCCGGTCGAGACGCCGAATTCGATGCGGCCGGGCGCAAGCTTGTTGAGCGAGCCGAGCGCGCTTGCCGCGACGGCGGGAATGCGGTTCGACGGGATGAGCACGCCGGTCGTCAGCTTGATCTGTTTCGTGACCATCGCGGCGGCGCCCATCGCGACGAAGAGATCGGCATTCAGAAGCTGCGTGTCGAAGAAAGAGGCGGCGCTATAGCCGAGCTCCTCGGCACGTTTCACGCGCTGCCAACTCTCTGCATGGGTGGCGAGGGCAATGCCGTATTCCATTTCTTCCTCCCTGATCGGCGCCGCGCAATATTTGGGGCGACCATAGCGCGCGCGCCGAAGAGCGTCAGCGCCTCACGCGCTCTCGTCTTCGGGGCGCGTCTCCGGCATCGCCGCGGCGGCAAGCAGCAAGGCCAGCATGCCGATCAGGCCGAGGCCGAGCAGGGCAGCCGGATCGCCGAGACGATCGGCGGCCCATCCACCGAGCCCGGTGCTGAAAGTGCCGCCGATGCCCATGAAGAAGCCGACGAAGCCGAGCGACAGATTGTAATGGCCGGAATGGGCGGCAATGTCGCTGGTGATCAGCGGTACTAGCACCCCGATCGACGCGGCGGCGATACCGTCGAGCGCCTGCGCTATTACGACGACGCTCGGATGGCCGAGCAGCAAGGCGAAGACGACGCAGCGCACGGGCAGCGCGACGAGGCCGATCATCAGGACGAACCGCCGGCCGCGGTTCTCGGCAAGCCGGCCGATCGCCGGCGAGATCAGCGCGACGATGATCTGCGGCAGCACGATGCAGGCGGCGATCGTCAGGCTGGCGAAGTCGCCGACGCTTTTGCTAAGCGCGGCGCTGACCAGCGGCAGGGTCGCGGCATTGCCGAGGGTGAAGAGCGCAACGCAACTCGCGAAGACGAAGAGCCGCCGATCCTTGAGCAGCCGCACGATCGGCCGGGGCTGGCGCACCTCATCGGCGTGCACGGCGGCGATGCGCGGTGATTTGAGCCGCGAAAGCGGCGCCATGAGATACCAGGCGGGCAGGGTGAGCAGCGCCGTCAGGAAGAAGATCGAGCGGTTGGAGAGGTAATAGCCGCACGCGCCCATCAGTGCCGCGCCGATCGCGTTGCCGATCGATGCATAGCGCGCATTGCGGCCGAGCCTAAGCCCGAGCGCGTGCTGCCCCGCGACGGCGAGGCTGATCGCCGCGATCGCGGGCCCGAGCATGCAACTCGCGAAAGCATGGAGGATCTCCGCGATGTAGACAAAGAGCTGGACGGGATAAACGGCAAACATGAGCGCGCAGAGGGTAAAGGACAGGATGCCGATGCGCGCCGCATGCACCTTGCTGCGCATTGCATCGACCAGCGCTCCGGCCGGAAGCTGGCTCGCCATCGCGGCGGCCGTGCCGAGGCTGAGCGCGAGGCCGATCGCGGTCTGCGTCCAGCCCTGGCTCGCAAGATAGATCGCGATGAACGGTCCGAAGCCGGTCTGGATATTGGCGACGAAGAGATTGAGATGATCGAGACCGCGGCTGGCGGCGGCGATGTCGCTCTGACCGCTCGAAGAGGCGCTGGACTGGTTTACCGGCAAGACGAGAGCGGCCCGCTTAATGTGCGGCCGATGCCGGCGCGGGCGTCGTCGCTTCGGGTGGCGTTGCGGCAGGCGGGGTTGTTGCAGGCGGCGCTACGGGGGACGGGGCAGGCGCGACGCGGCTTGGACCGGCTATGACGCCGATCGTCTTGTCGCCCGGCTTATATTCCGGCGCCGATTGCACATCGGCGCGGCTGAGGTCGAGTTTCAGCGGCGTCTTGGAATCCGGCGCGTAGAATTGCAGTAACCGCCAATCGACGGCGATTTTGCGCGTGCCGACGCCGAGAAAGCCGCCGAAATCGATGACGACGGCGCGTGGCTGCTTGTTCGCATCGAAGAGAACATCGACGACGAGCCCCATATCCTCGCCGGCCGTGCCGCTCACCGCCTTTCCTAAGATGGCGCGCGCATCTCCGGCGGCGAGGGTTTCGAGATTGGCCTCGGGGGCGGAGGTCGATGGCGGCGCGCCGGGCTCCGGCCGCGGGGATGGTGCGAGTGTGTCCGGCGCCGTCGTCGGAGGCGCTTCCGGCGTCGACGCGTTCTGCGCCGACGCTGTCGCCGCCCAGCAAGCGAGGACGATCGACGCGGCCGGACGTGCGCGTCTCATGCGACCAGCACGATCTCGATCGGCCCATCGCGCCGTGTGACATAGAGCGCAGCGGTATCGCGGCTGCGCCGCAGCACGATATCGGCGCTGGAATCGCGCAAGCGCAAATTGGTCAGGCGCAGCTCGTCGATCCAATCCGGCAGCGTCGGGCGGAGGAACAGCACGCGCCCGGCTTCGGCGTCGAAGGTGATGCCGAGCGCCGCGCCAAGCATCGCGAAGATCGCAGCAGACGACCAGGCCTGCGGCAGGCAAGCGACGGGATAGGACGTCGGACCGACGCCTCTGCGGCGGGCGAAGCCGCAGAAGAGTTCCGGCACGCCCCGCATCTCGCTGAACAGCATCGCGTCGAACAAGCCGCTCAAGACCCTGAGCAGCGGCTGCTTCAGCCCGTAGCGGCCGAAGCCCATGGCGATGATGCCGTTGTCATGCGGCCAGATCGATCCGTTGTGATAGGACATCGGGTTGTAGCGCGCCTCGCCATGGGCGACGGTGCGTATGCCCCATTCCGAAAAGAACTGCCGCGTCATCAGCGTTTGGGCAACGCGCTCGGCACGCGGTTGCGATGTCAGGCCGGAGAAGAGAACGTGCCCGGCATTGGAGGCGCGAACCCGGCAAGGCGCTTTCGTGCCATCGAGC